>NZ_JBSFNS010000043.1:0-67153 GCF_053587275.1 Amycolatopsis sp. NPDC003676 | reverse complement strand
GTTCCACGGTGGACGGTTCGCGGACCTCGCTGACCGGGCCAACGAGCCCGTGCACTGGTTCTTCTGAGGCAGTTCCCAAGGCCCCGGCAAGCTCGCCGCGCTGGCCCGCATCCACGACGACTACCTGCACATCGTCGTCCGCAAGGACTCGCCCTACACCTCGGTGTCGATGCTGCGCGGCCGCCACATCGCGGTGGGCTCGCCGGAGTCGGGCGTCGAGTACATCGCCGACCGGGTGCTGGGGGTCGCCGGGCTGAAGGGCGCGGTCGCGATCGACCAGCTGAGCCTGGACGATTCGCTCACCGCGCTGGCCGACCGGAAGATCGACGCGATGTTCTGGTCCGGCGGGCTGCCGACGCCGCTCATCACCGAGTACAACCGCAAGATCGGCTTGCGGCTGCTCGACATGTCGTCGCTGATGCCGGGCATGCAGCGGTTCAGCCCGGTGTACGGCACCGCGACCATCCCCGGCAGCACCTACGACCAGGGCGGCCCGGTCACGACACTGGTGGTGCCGAACTTCCTGGTCGTGCCCACCTCGATGTCCGCCGACGTCGCGGAAGCGCTCACGAAGGGCCTGTACGACGCCCGTCCGGCGCTCGCGGCGGTCAACCGGGCGGCGTTGTCGATCGACGTGCATCCGGGGATCGAGACGGGGCCGTTGCCGCTGCATCCCGGGGCGTTGGCGTATTACCGCGCGGAGAAGGTCTAGCCCGCGACCGGGAAGTCCATCGCGATCCGCAACCCGCCCCCTTCGGGCAGGGACAACCGCATCTCGCCGCCGGAATGCCGGACGATCTCCGTCACGATCGCCAGCCCCAAACCCGACCCCGGCACGTTCTGGTGCGCCGTGCTCCGCCAGAACCGGTCGACAGCCCGCTCCAGTTCGTCCTCTCGCAGCCCAGGACCGTGGTCGCGGACCGAAACCGTCACCCGGTCTTCGGCGACGCTCGCAGCCACCTCCACCGAGGTACCGGAAGGGCTGAACTTGAGCGCGTTGTCCAGCAGAGCGTCGAGCACGACCTCCAGCCCGCGCGGCGGCACCAGCACCCGTGCCCCGTTGACGTCCACCGCGCTCTCCAGCGCGACCTCGCGAGCCGCCCCGACCACCGACCAGTCCGCGACACGATCGGCGATCACCGCGGCGAGATCCTCGGAAACCAGCTCGCCACCGGCGGACTCGGCGCGGGCCATCGACAGCAGCTCGTCGAGGATCTGGTTCAGCCGCTTGGCGTCCACCTGCGCCGCTTCGAGATCGGCGGCCGCGGTTTCGTCGGTCACCTGGCCGTCGAGGTTGCCCAGCCGGATCTTCAACGCCGTCAACGGATTGCGCAGCTGATGCGAGGCGTCCGCGACGAACGCACGCTGCGCGGCGAGCGCTTCCGACACACTCGCCGCCATCCGGTCGAACGACCGTCCCAGCTGCCGCAGCTCCGGCGGGCCGCCGCTCTCCCCCACCGGCTCCGCTTCCCGGCCGCTGACCACCGACGCGACCAGCGCGCCTGTCGCCTCGTCCAGCCGCCGGACCGGGCGCAGCGTCCACCGCACCACCGGCAGCGCGACGAGCAGCGCGAGCCCGAACGCGACCAGCGCGCACGCGGCCAGCAGCAGCCACTGCCACAGCAACTGGGTGCGGATGTGGTCGGTCGCGGACTCCGTGACCACCGCGCCGCGCACCTCGCCGTCGATGAGGATCGGCTCGGCCAGCACCAGCGGTTTGCTGGCCCACGGCATCAGCAGCGGCCCGGCTTCGGGCGGACGGGCGGCGAGCGCCTCGTTCACCGGCACCTGGATCGCGGCCCGGTCGACGCGCCGCGCGTCGGTGCCGCCGGGCGAGCTCAGCACCGGGTCGCCGTCCTGGTTCACCACGACCACTTTCACGCCGTACACCTCGGTGTACCGGCGCAGTTCGGGTTCCAGGCGGCTGAGCTGGTTGTCCAGCAGCGGACGCTGGGCGAGCGAGGCGAACCGCGAGGTGTCGGTGAGCCGGTCCAGGAAAAGCTTCTGCTGAAGACTGCTCGCGATGCTCAGCGCGAGCGGGATGCCGAGGCCGAACACGAGCAGCGCGACGAGCGTGACGACGATGCCCTGCAGCCGGACGCGCACCGCTCAGTCCCGCCGGATGCCCAGCCGATAGCCGACGCCGCGCACCGTTTCGATCAGCGCCGGCCGGCCGAGTTTGGTGCGCAGAGTGGCGACGTGTACGTCCAGCGAACGGCTCTCCGCCGCGCCGCGATGTCCCCACACCTCGTTCAGCACCTGCTCGCGCGAACACACCGCGCCGCCTGCGGCCGCGACCAGCGCGAGCACCTGGAACTCCTTGCGGGACAAGGCGATCGGCTCGCCGTCGACCAGCACCTCGTGCCGGGAGAGGTCGATCCGGACGTCGCCGACCTCGACGACCGGCACCGTCGGCGTGGTCTTTTCGGTGCGCCGCCTGCGCACCGCTTCGACACGCGCGAGCAGTTCCTCCACGTCGTACGGCTTGACCAGGTAGTCGTCGGCGCCGGCGCGCAGGCCGTGCACCCGGTCGTTCACCTCGCCGCGCGCGGACACCACGATCACCGCGACGTCGCTGACCGCCCGGATCTGCCGGCAGAGCACCACGCCGTCGACGTCGGGAAGGCCCAGGTCGAGGAGGATCACGTCGACGTCGTGGACCCGGTCGAGCACGCCGGCCCCGGACGGCAGCCGCTGCATGGTGAGGCCCCGGCGGACCAGCGCGGGGACGAGCGCGCCCGCGACCCGGTCGTCGTCTTCCACCAGCAGCACGCGCACGCTTGCTCCTCCCCGGTGATCCCGACCACGGTAGCCGGACTTTAGGGCGCCACGCCCCGCGGACACGGTGCGTGGCGGCGGCCACAGTCCCGACTAGGCTGAAAGCCGCCACGACGGCCGCATCCGATACGTAGTTGAAACCCTAAGTATTGCTCAAGCCGTCTTTACAAGAGATGTCCCGGTAGTAGGTTTCCGCAAGCGTTGCGGAACCCCGGTTCCGCGGACGCCCACGACCAACGGAGCTCTGGAGGCCACGATGACCACCGAGGTGGCGACGCCGATGATCAAGGCGGCCGCCGTGAACAAGTACTTCGGCGAGCTGCACGTGCTGCGCGAGATCACCCTCGAGGTGCCGCGCGGCCAGGTCGTCGTCGTGCTCGGGCCGTCCGGGTCGGGCAAGTCGACGCTGTGCCGCGCGATCAACCGGCTCGAGCCGATCAACTCCGGAGAGATCGCCGTCGACGGCGTGCCGCTGCCCGCCGAGGGCAAGGCGCTCGCCGCGCTGCGCGCCGACGTCGGCATGGTCTTCCAGCAGTTCAACCTCTTCGCGCACAAGACGATCCTCGAGAACGTCATGCTCGCGCCGACGAAGGTGCGCAAGACCGCGCAGGCCGAGGCCCGCAAGACGGCGATGGAACTGCTCGAGCGCGTCGGCATCGCGAACCAGGCCGACAAGTACCCGGCCCAGCTGTCCGGCGGCCAGCAGCAGCGCGTGGCGATCGCCCGCGCGCTCGCGATGAAGCCCAAGGTGATGCTGTTCGACGAGCCCACCTCGGCGCTGGACCCGGAAATGGTCCAGGAGGTGCTGGACGTGATGACCGGCCTGGCGAAGGACGGCATGACCATGCTCGTGGTCACGCACGAGATGGGCTTCGCCCGCCGCGCGGCCGACCGTGTCCTGTTCATGGCCGACGGCGAGATCGTCGAAGACACGACGCCGGAGGAGTTCTTCACCAAGCCGAAGTCCGACCGCGCCAAGGACTTCCTCGGCAAGATCCTGACCCACTGACCCGTTCGGGGGAATCCCCCGGCGCCTCGCGGCCGAGGTGGCTGTAATCGGCCGTGTCCACCGGCGCTACCCCGACCGGTACCGACGTTCCCGGACAGATTTTTCCCGGACAGATATTGGAGAGACTGACATGAGGATCCGCACCCTCGCGGCCGCTCTGCTCGCCGGCGGGCTGCTGCTCACCGCCTGCGGCAAGGAAGGCGCCCCGGCCGGTTCCGGCGGGGACGCCAACAGCAACGCCGCGGCGCTGCCGACCTACGAAGTGGCGAAGGACGTCAAGCTCGACGGCTCGCCGATCTTCAAGAAGATCCAGTCCGCGGGCTCGATCACCATCGGCGTCAAGGACGACCAGCCCGAGCTGGGCCAGAAGGACCCGAAGACCGGCAAGTTCCAGGGCTTCGACATCGAGATCGCCCGGATGGTCGCGGCGGGCCTCGGCATCAGCGAGGACAAGATCAAGTACACGACCGTCGACTCGGGCGCCCGCGAGCAGGCCATCTCCAACGGCCAGGTCGACCTCTACGTCGGCACCTACACCATCAACGACAAGCGCAAGAAGCTCGTGTCGTTCGCCGGCCCGTACTTCCAGGCCGGGCAGGACCTGCTGGTGCGCAAGGACGACACCTCGATCACCGGCCCGGAGACGCTGAAGGGCAAGAAGGTCTGCTCGGTCACCGGGTCGACCCCGATCCAGCGCGTGCGCGAGCAGAAGCTGACCGACCAGATCGTCGAGTTCCAGAAGTACTCGCAGTGCGTGGAGAAGCTGACCACGAAGGACGTCGACGCGGTCACCACCGACGACGCGATCCTCAAGGGCTACGCGGCGCAGGACCCGGACAGCTTCAAGGTCGTCGGCAAGCCGTTCTCGAAGGAGCCCTACGGCATCGGCCTGAACAAGGACGACAAGGTGCTGCGCGACAAGATCGACGACCTGCTGCAGGCCGCCGAGACCAACGGCACCTGGAAGAAGATCTACGACGCGACCCTCGGCAAGTCCGGCGCGCCCGCGACGCCGCCGGCCATCGAGCGGTACTGACCTGATCCGGCGGCCGGTGGGCGAAGCTTTCGCCCACCGGCCGCCGCACACCCACTATCGGCACACGGACGCGGGGAAGGCTCCATGGACGTCCTGCTCGACAATCTGGACCTCTTCGGTCCGTTCTTTCTGACCACGATCGAACTGTTCCTGATCGCGGGAGCGTGCAGCCTCGTGCTGGGCACGATCCTCGCGATGCTGCGGGTGAGCCCGGTCCCGGTGCTGCGCGCGATCGGCACGACGTACGTCACCGTCCTGCGCAACACGCCGCTGACGCTGGTGTTCGCGTTCCTCGTGTTCGCCTACCCGCTGCTCGACATCGTCAAGATCGACTACTTCCCGACCGCCGCGGTGGCGCTGACGATCTACACGTCGGCGTTCATCTGCGAGGTCGTGCGCTCGGGCATCAACACGGTGCCGATCGGCCAGGCCGAGGCGGGCCGCGCGCTGGGCCTGTCGTCCGGGCAGATCCTCGGCGGCATCGTGCTCCCGCAGGCGCTGCGGTCCGTGGTGCCGCCGCTGGTCAGCATGCTCATCGCGCTGCTGAAGAACACGACGATCGCCAGCGGGTTCTCGGTCGCCGAGGCCGGCGCGATCCGGCAGTACGTGTCCGAACGCGGCGACAACCAGATGGTCGCGCTGCTGTGGGTGGCGCTCGGCTTCATCATCCTCGTGTCGGTGCTGTCGCTCGTGCAGCGCAGCCTGGAGAAGCGCTGGAGCGTGGCCCGATGAGCACGGTTCTTTTCGACACCCCGGGCCCGAAAGCGCGGGTGCGGCACCGGCTTTACGCGGCGCTCGGCATCGTCGTCGTGGTGGCGCTGATCGCGTTCGTGATCTACCGCTTCATCGACAGCGGCCAGTTCTCCGGCCGCAAGTGGGAATGGCTGCAGTACTCCCAGGTGCAGAGCGACCTCGCGACCGCCGTGCTGGCGACTGTGAAGGCCTTCGCACTGGGCGCGGTGCTGGCCATCGTTTTCGGCGCGGTGTTCGCCGCCGGACGGCTGTCCGACCACGCGTGGGTCCGCGGGATCTGCACGTTCATCGTGGAGTTCTTCCGCGCGATCCCGCTGCTGATCCTGATGTTCCTGTTCTACTACGGCCTCCCGACCCTCGGCGTGGACACGTCGCCGCTGTTCGCGGTCGTGCTCGGCCTGACGCTGTACAACGGCTCGGTGCTGGCGGAGGTGTTCCGCGCGGGCATCCAGTCGCTGCCGAAGGGCCAGAGCGAAGCCGCGTACGCGCTCGGCATGCGCAAGACCCAGGTGATGTTCACGGTCCTGCTGCCGCAGGCTCTGCGCGCGATGCTGCCGACGATCATCAGCCAGCTGGTGGTGCTGCTCAAGGACACCGCGCTCGGCTTCCTCGTGACGTACCCGGAGCTGCTGTACTACGCCCGCTACATCGGCAGCCAGGGTGCTTTCGGCCGTCCGATCGTCCCGTCGACTCTCGTGGCTGCCGCGATCTACATCGCGATGTGCCTGCTGCTGACCGCGCTCGCGACGTACTTGGAGCGGCGTAACCGGCGCAGCAAGAAGCACCTCGACACTGGTGCGAAGGACGCCGCGGAGCTCAGCGCCACCGCGACCGGCGGCCTGCGCGGAGGACCTTTCTGACGGTTCGTTCGGCTTTCGTTTGAAGCCCTCGGCGCTGCTTTCGTTGCGGCGCTGGGGGTTTCTCTTTATCCGTGCGCTGTCGGATGGCGCGGCTGGTACAGCGGGAGAACGCTGCCGCTGGGCAGCCGGATCGACGCCCGCATGCCCCACGAGGCTTTCGTGAGCTCACCGTCCACTTCGGCCCCCTTCGCGGTCAGCTGCCGGACTGTCTCGTCGAGGTCGTCGCACATCAGGTAGAACTCCTGCTGCGGTTCTCCCCCGGTCGGGTGTATTGCTAGTTCCGTTGGGGGCAACCGGAAGATGAGCCAGCCGTCGCCTGCGTCGACATGTCCTAGCAGGCCCTTGAGGAACTCTCGGTCCGCTGCCGCGTCTTTGCTGTAGAGGATGACATGAGCGCCGGTGATCATGGTTCCTGTCCTCTCGAGAAGTCCTTTGCAGGCAACGAAAATCGTTCTTCCGACGGTCGAGCCGATCGAGTGATGCCGCCCGGTCGCAGGTCCTGCTAACGTTGATTTCGTTGAAGTAAGTACATCGCATGTGATGTGAGCCTGCGAGTCTTCTCGCCGCGCGGCCGTCGCGATTCCCTTTCTCTCCCAGTGCGTTGGCCAGCGCGCTGGTCGGTGCGATCTCTCATGCGCGCGGTGAGATCACGCTGCCAAGGCAAGGAGATCACGGCGTCCCGCACGGAAGGCAGCCATCGGGATCGAGCGCATCGACTTGCCGTCACGCCCAGACTGATCAGGCGAGGAGGGACCGCCTATTGCCTAACCACAACTGAATACGCCCGCAGCACACGCGCACAGGCCCGTACGCGAGAACGCAGGCCCACAGTTTGCGGATAAGCGCCCACGGTCAGCAGAAGCAAGGAGCCGCCGTCTCCGAGCACGCGAGCCCGCCGTAGGCAACAGCGCAGGCCCACCTGCCGCGAACGAGCAAGCCCGCCGTCAGGAAGTGCACGGGACCGCTGTCGGCGCGAGAGAACAAGCCGGTGCCACGGCCAAGCAGACCTGCTGACCGCAGACGACCGACCCGCCTCACGCGGACAAGCAGGCCTGCCTCCCGCGAACGGGACTCGCCCGCACCCGCGACCGAGCCACCGCGGCAGCGAACGTCACCGATTGCGTCGGAACAGCTTGTCTCCCAGCCAGACGATCGGGTCGTACTTGCGGTCGGCGACGCGTTCCTTCATCGGGATCAGCGCGTTGTCGGTGATGTGGATGCCTTCCGGGCACACCTCGGTGCAGCACTTGGTGATGTTGCAGAGCCCGAGCCCGTGCTCGTCCTGGGCGGCGTCGCGGCGGTCGGCGACGTCCAGCGGGTGCATCTCCAGCTCGGCGATCCGCATGAGGTAACGAGGTCCGGCGAAGCTCTCCTTGTTCTCCTCGTGGTCGCGGACGACGTGGCAGGTGTTCTGGCAGAGGTAGCACTCGATGCACTTGCGGAACTCCTGCGAGCGCTCGACGTCCACCTGCTGCATCCGGTACTCGCCGGGTTTCAGCCCCTCCAGCGGGGTGAACGACGGGATCTCGCGCGCCTTCGTGTAGTTGAACGACACGTCGGTGACGAGGTCGCGGATCACCGGGAAGGTGCGCATCGGCGTGACCGTCACGACTTCGGCCTCGGTGAACGTCGACATGCGCGTCATGCACAGCAGCCGCGGCCTGCCGTTGATCTCCGCCGAGCAGGAGCCGCACTTGCCTGCCTTGCAGTTCCAGCGCACGGCTAGGTCGGCGGCCTGGGTGGCCTGCAGCCGGTGGATGATGTCGAGCACGACCTCGCCCTCGTTCACCTCGACGGTGAAGTCCTGCAGGTCGCCGCCGGTCGCGTCGCCGCGCCACACGCGGAACTTCGCCTGGTAGCTCACGCGGTCCTCCCGGGGTGGGTCTCCAGCTCGCCGTCGGTGAAGTACTTGCCCAGCTCGTCGAGTTCGAACAGCTCGAGCAAGTCCGGCCGCATCGGGACCTGTTCCTTCACGGCCACGTCGACGTCCGGCACGAGCGGGTTGTCGCCCGGCTGCGCGGAGCAGACCAGCAGCCGGTGCCGCCAGTCCGCGTCCATCGACGGATAGTCGTCGCGGGTGTGGCCGCCGCGGCTTTCCGTGCGGGTCAGCGCCGCGCGGGCGACGCATTCGCTCACCAGCAACATGTTCCGCAGGTCGAGCGCGAGGTGCCAGCCGGGGTTGAACTGCCGGTGGCCTTCCACCTCCACCTGTCCCACGCGCTGGCGGATATTCGCGAGTTTTTCCAGCGCCTGCCGGATTTCCCCGGCCTTGCGGATGATGCCGACCAGGTCGTTCATCGACTGCTGCAGCTCCGTGTGCAGCGTGTACGGATTCTCCGGCGTCCCCTCAGCGGGCGGGTTGAACGGTTCGAGCGCCATCGCGGCCGCGGTGTCCACATCGGACTGGGAAACCGCGGGCCGTTCCTTCAAACCGTCCACATAGGACGCCGCGCCCAGTCCGGCTCGCCGTCCGAACACGAGCAGGTCCGACAGCGAATTGCCGCCGAGCCGGTTCGACCCGTGCATGCCGCCGGAGCACTCGCCCGCCGCGAACAGGCCGGGCACGCTCGCCGCGCCGGTGTCCGGGTCGACCTCCACGCCGCCCATCACGTAGTGGCAGGTCGGGCCGACCTCCATGGCCTCCTTGGTGATGTCGACGTCGGCGAGTTCCTTGAACTGGTGGTACATCGACGGCAGCCGCCGCTGGATCTCCTCGGCGGGCAGCCGGCTCGCGATGTCGAGGAACACGCCGCCGTGCGGGGATCCGCGCCCCTCCTTGACCTCGGAGTTGATCGCCCGCGCCACCTCGTCGCGCGGCAGCAGGTCCGGCGTGCGGCGGTTGCTCTCCTGGTCGGTGTACCAGCGGTCGGCTTCGTCCTCGCTGTCCGCGTACTGGCCCTTGAACACCTCGGGCACGTACTCGAACATGAACCGCTTGTCCTCGGAGTTCTTGAGCACCCCGCCGTCGCCGCGCACGCCCTCGGTGACGAGGATGCCCTTCACGCTCGGCGGCCAGACCATCCCGGTCGGGTGGAACTGCACGAACTCCATGTTGATCAGCTTCGCGCCGGCGCGAAGGGCGAGCGCGTGCCCGTCGCCGGTGTACTCCCACGAATTCGACGTCACCTTGAACGACTTGCCGATGCCGCCCGTCGCGAGCACCACCGCGGGCGCCTCGAACAGCACGAACCGCCCGCTCTCGCGCCAGTAGCCGAACGCTCCGGCGACCGCGCCGTTGTCCAGCAGCAGCTCGGTGACCGTGCATTCGGCGAAGACCTTGATCCGGGCTTCGTAGTCGCCGTACTTCTTGAAATCCTCCTGCTGCAGCGAAACGATCTTCTGCTGCATCGTGCGGATCAGCTCGAGCCCGGTGCGGTCGCCGACGTGCGCGAGCCGCGGGTACGTGTGCCCGCCGAAGTTGCGCTGGCTGATCCGCCCGTCTGCGGTACGGTCGAAAAGCGCGCCGTACGTCTCGAGTTCCCAGACGCGGTCCGGCGCTTCCCGGGCGTGGAGCTCGGCCATCCGCCAGTTGTTGAGGAATTTCCCGCCGCGCATGGTGTCGCGGAAGTGCACCTGCCAGTTGTCGTTCGAGTTCGCGTTGCCCATCGACGCCGCGCAGCCGCCCTCGGCCATCACCGTGTGCGCTTTGCCGAACAGGGATTTGCACACCACCGCGACGCTGAAACCGCGTTCGCGCGCTTCGATCACCGCGCGCAGACCGGCGCCGCCGGCACCGATCACCACCACGTCGTAGCTGTGCCGTTCGACCTCGGTCATGGAATAAGCCACCTCACGAGCTGGGGAGAACTGCCTTGCGCTGCTGGATTTCCGGGGTTCAGCCCACGAATCGCAGGTCCGAGATCGCGCCGCTGGACACGAGCATCACGTAGAAGTCGGTCAGCACGAGCGTGCCGAGCGTCGTCCACGCGAGGGCCATGTGCCGCGTGTTGAGTTTCGTGACCTGCGTCCAGATCCAGTACCGGACGGGATGTTTCGAGAAATGCTTGAGCCGCCCGCCGGTGACGTGCCGGCACGAGTGGCAGGACAGCGTGTACGCCCACAGCAGCACGACGTTCAGCACGAGAATCACGTTGCCGAGCCCGAAGCCGAACCCGGTGGGACTCTGGAACGCGACAATGGCGTCGTAGGTGTTGACGAGCGAGACGACGCACGCGACGTAGAAGAAGTACCGGTGCACGTTCTGCACGATCAACGGCAGCCGCGTCTCGCCGGTGTAGCGCGCGTGCGGTTCGGCGACCGCGCAGGCAGGCGGGGAGAACCATACGGAGCGGTAGTAGGCCTTGCGGTAGTAGTAGCAGGTCAACCGGAACCCGAGCAGGAACGGCAGCACGAGCACGCCGAGCGGCAACCAGGACGGCATTTCGCCAAACCAGTGCCCGAAGTGGCTGGATCCGTCGACGCAGGAAGTGGACACGCACGGGGAGTAAAACGGCGTCAGATAATGGTATTCGGGCACCCAATAGGCGGTGCGCACGAATGCCCGGACAGTCGCGTAAACGACGAAGGTGGCCAGCCCCAGCACAGTGAGCAGGGGCGACAGCCACCACCGGTCGGTGCGCAGTGTCCGGGCGGCGAGCCGCGCCCGCCCCGGCGCTCGAACGCCGGTGGGGGCGCGGCTGACGTCGTTGTCAGCGGGGGCGCTCACCGCTGGTCGCGCTTGTAGCCACCGACACCTTCGTCGTCGGCGCCGCTCCACAGCGCCGGATCGTAGGGAGTATCGGGGACGGGAACGCGTTCGACGGGTTTCGCCTGCGCGGGCACAGCGGGCGGGTGCCCGTCCAGATCAGCGGTGTCGATGTCGAGCCGCTCGACGTCGTTGGCCAGCCGGCGCACCGCGGACGCGTCGCCGTAGCGCGATCGCAATGCGCCCACGCACTGCCGCAACTGGCCGATGGTGCGCCGGAGTTCGGCGATCTCTGTGGTGGACATCGGAAGCCTCCCTGGATGGTGGGGCCGGCAGTTCGGGTGACGATCAACGTCGCCGGGTACGACTCTGCCTCGCGTGGTGCACTGTGACAAGTAGCACATTTACCAGAGCGGGGCATGTTGTACTGGTTGACCTGGGGATTTCTCGCCAGATAGGGGCCGAAAGTGGGGTTTGGGCCGTCTCTGGGACGTCCTCCGCGCAAACTCAAGCCGCCGCAGCGCGTTCTGCCGATGAGCGGAACACGCTGCTGCGGACGGAGAGTCATCCGGCCGTCACCGCACGCGACAGGTCGCTATTCCGCCGGGTCCTCGCCCGCCAAGAGCTTCGTGAAGCCTGCCTCGTTCGCCAACCGCTGGGCTTTCACCTCCTCCTCGAACCCGGCAGCCGCGGTCGACAGGCGATGCAGCGAATCTTCCGGAGACAGCGCGGACTCGCCCAACTGCTCGATGGTTCCCGCGTACGGCGCGGCTTCCCGACCGGCCAGGAAGACGCCCGCGCGCTGGTGCGGGAAGTAGACGACGTCCGTCGTGTCCTGCTGGCGGTACCAGCTGAATGCGCCTGCCGTCACAGCCTGGCTCGGGGCCAGGCGGATGTTCACCGACGCCGCGATCTCGACGAGGTACCGCACCTGACGCAGCATCAGCTCGGCATCTCCGAGGTTGTTCCGCAGTGCTTCGGTACCGATGAACAGCTGCGTCTCGATCGCCCCCTCGCCGAACAGAATCCTCTTGCGGCTCAATCGGTTCTCGACGACTTGCTCCAGGATTTCGTTGTCCCACAGGCTCGGGCCGAACATCAGCCGTGCGTAATCGGGGATCTGCAGCAATTCCGGGATTTCCAGCGGGGCCCACACGGTCACCGACGTCGCGTTCCGCTCGTGCCCGGCCACCAGCGCGTAATGGGCCGTGTTCGCCTGCGATCCGTGCATGATCCAGCTCGCTCCGGCCAGCTCGCGCGCCAGCTCCATGATCCGCGTCTTCTTCTCGCCGACCACTCCGAGTGCGCCCAGCACCCCGGCCACGTCCTCCAGCGTCGGAATCGCCTGGCCCAGCTCCCAGCTCGACAGCAGCGCCGGATCCACCCCGACCCAGCGTCCCAGCTCGCGCAGACCGAAGCTCGCCTCGATCCGGGCATTCCGCAATGCCCTGCCCAAAACGCGCTCCTGCGGAGTGGGCGTGTCCGAATCTCGCATCCACCGTCACCTCCGGCCGCGGATAGTGCCTGTTCCACATTGCTAACACCTATGCATGTCGCCGATCCGTGTCAGCGGGCCGGGGACGAGACGGCTTGAATCCCGTCGTCAGGAGTCCCGCAACCCGGCTCGACATCCGGAAACAACTCGGCTCGGCGGCGCCACCCGCATGTCCCCGAGCATCGCCGCTCGCCCCATCCAGGGGTCCGCGCGTCACCCCGTAGGGCTTCTGAATCGATTTTGTTTCCGGAGGGTTTTCGGGTTACCGTGTGCACCGTCACGTTCCCGCGACGCCAGCGCCGCCGTCTCGCGAACCCGTCACGAGCCGGGAGCTTGAGATGAGCAGCAGCCCGAACCCGACCGCCGCGGTGCACCGCGTTCTCGCCGACGTCACCGACCGGATCGCCGAGCGCAGTGCGGACACGCGGGCGGCGTACCTCGCCCGCAGCGCGGCCGCTTTCGAGGAGGGGCCGGTCCGCCGCGGCCTCGCTTGCAGCAACCTCGCGCACGGTTTCGCCGCGATGGACGGCGTCGACAAGCAGGCGCTGCGCCAGCTGCGCGCGCCCGGCGTCGCGATCGTGTCCTCCTACAACGACATGCTCTCCGCGCACCAGCCGATGCAGGAGTACCCGGCGTGGCTGAAGAAATCGGTCCGCGAAGCCGGCGGGGTCGCGCAGTTCGCCGGTGGCGTGCCCGCGATGTGCGACGGCATCACGCAGGGTCGGCCGGGCATGGAGTTGTCGCTGTTCAGCCGCGAAGTGATCGCGATGTCGACGGCGATCGCGTTGTCCCACGACATGTTCGATGCGGCTTTGCTGCTCGGCGTCTGCGACAAGATCGTGCCGGGGTTGTTGATCGGCGCGCTGTCGTTCGGGCATCTGCCTGCGGTGCTCGTGCCGGCCGGGCCGATGAATTCCGGCTTGCCCAATAAGGAAAAAGCCCGCGTGCGCCAGCTGTACGCGGAGGGGCTCGCGACGCGGGAAGACCTGCTCGACGCGGAAGCGGCGTCGTATCACTCCGCTGGCACCTGCACGTTTTACGGCACCGCCAACTCGAACCAGATGGTCGTCGAGGTGATGGGCCTGCACTTGCCGGGCGCGAGCTTCGTGCCGCCGAATACGCCGTTGCGCCGGGCGCTCACCGAAGAGGCTGGCCGACGCGTCGTCGAACTGTCCCGAGGCGAGGCGTACACGCCGATTTCGCAGGTGCTGGACGAAAAGGCGTTCGTGAACGGCATCGTCGCGCTGCTGGCGACCGGCGGGTCGACGAACCACACGATGCACCTGGTGGCGATCGCCGCGGCGGCCGGGATTCAGCTGAGCTGGGACGACTTCTCGGACCTGTCGGCGGTCGTGCCGCTGCTGGCGCGCGTGTACCCGAACGGCAGCGCGGACATCAACCACTTCCACGCGGCCGGCGGCATCCAGTTCCTCGTCGGCACGCTACTCGACGCGGGGCTGCTGCACGAGGATGTGCGCACCGTCGCGGGTCCGGGTCTGCGCCGGTACACGCAGGAGCCGATCTTGTCTGACGGCGAACTGGTGTGGCGAGACGTGCCGACGCGCAGCCTCGACGAGGAGGTGCTGCGTCCGGTGTGGCGGCCGTTCGCGCCGGACGGCGGGTTGCGGATGGTGGAGGGCAACTTGGGCCGGGCGGTCACGAAGGTGTCGGCGGTCGCGCCCGAGCACCGCGTGGTGGAGGCACCGGCGCGAGTGTTCACGTCGCAGGAGGGGTTCCAGGTCGCGTTCGAGGCCGGGGAACTGGACCGGGACGTGGTCGTGGTGCTGCGGCAACAGGGTC
Source organism: Amycolatopsis sp. NPDC003676 (assembly GCF_053587275.1). Taxonomy (NCBI): domain Bacteria; kingdom Bacillati; phylum Actinomycetota; class Actinomycetes; order Pseudonocardiales; family Pseudonocardiaceae; genus Amycolatopsis; species Amycolatopsis sp. NPDC003676. The sequence goes on along the minus strand of NZ_JBSFNS010000043.1, from coordinate 52,777 downwards.
CGCAGGCGAACGGCATGCCGGAGCTGCACGGACTGACCCCGGCGCTGGGCGTGCTGATGGACCGCGGATTCCGGGTCGCGCTGCTCACCGACGGGCGGATGTCGGGTGCGTCGGGCAAGGTCCCGGCCGCGATTCAGGTGACGCCGGAGGCCGCGGTGGGCGGGCCGATCGCCCGGATCGCCGACGGCGACATGATCCGGTTCGACGCCCGGTCCGGATCCCTCGACGTACTGATCGCGGACGACGAATTGGCGCGGCGCGACCTCGCGGACGCACCGCCGTCGGAGGCCGCGTGGAGCGGGACCGGGCGGGAGCTGTTCGGGGCGCTGCGGCGCGCGATCGGCCCGGCTGACCAGGGCGCGAGCGTGTTCGGGGCGCTTACGCCGGAGCTGGACCTCGCCCGGGGCGTTCCGCCATTCGGAAGCGGGACAATGGACGCGTCCCCCTACGCTCTCCAGACCCAGGAGGTCGGTCAGTGACCACCGGCACGGACCTGCTCGCCCTGTCCCCCGTGATGCCCGTCGTAGTGATCGACGACGTCGACGACGCGGTCCCGACGGCCCGCGCCCTGCACGCCGGCGGGATCGGGGTGATCGAGCTGACGCTGCGCACGCCGGTCGCACTGGCCGCGATCGAGCGGGTGGCCGCGGAGGTGCCGGACATCGTCGTGGGCGCCGGAACGGTGACCTCGCCGGAGCAGGCGAAGCAGGCCGCCGACGCGGGCGCGAAGTTCCTGGTGACGCCGGGCTGCACGGACTCGGTGCTGGACGCCGCCTTCGCCACCGGGCTGCCGTTCCTGCCGGGCGCGGCCACGGTGTCGGAGGCGATGCGGCTGGCCGAACGCGGGTTGAGCGCGCTGAAGTTCTTCCCGGCGGAGGCCAGCGGGGGCGCGGCGTTCTTGAAGTCGATCGCCGGGCCGCTGCCGCAGCTGCAGTTCTGCCCGACCGGCGGGATCACGGCGTCGTCGGCCCCGTCGTATCTGGCGCTGCCGAACGTCGGCTGCATCGGCGGATCGTGGCTGACGCCGCCGAAGCTGTTGGCGGCCAAGGACTTCGCCGCTGTCGAGAAGCTGGCCGCCGAAGCCGCCGCGCTGCGCTGAGCCTTTCCGGAAACCCGTCGCCTTCACGCTGGAGGCGGCGGGTTTTTTGGTGGCGCGGGCCCGATCAGTCGATCGTCGCGTCGTCCAGCAGGCTGGATTCCGCGCCGAACTCGCGAAGTTCGTCGCGGATCACCGTGTACGCCAGTCCTTGCGGATAGCCCTTGCGCGCGAGGAACCCGAGCAGCCGGCGGATCGCGGTCTGCTCGTCGACGTTCCCGAGCGACCTGAGCCGTTTGCGCACCAGCTCGCGAGCCCGTTGTTCCTCGGCTTCCCGGTCGACTTCCTCCGCCGCAAGTGCGGCGACCTCGTCGTCGACGCCCTTGCGCCGCAACTCCGCGACCAACGCCGTGCGCGACAGCCCCTGGTTCGCGTGCCGGTCGCGGACCCAGGCTTCGGCGAACTCGGCGTCGTTGACGAGACCGGCCCGGTCGAGCTTGCCGAGCAAGGTTTCGGTGGTCTCGCTGTCGAAACCCTTGCGCTGCAACGTCTGCCGCAGCTCCTCGACCGCCCGCGGCCGGGCGGCGAGGAGGTCGAAGCAGATTTCCTTGGCCTTCTTGGCCCGCTCCTCCGGAGGCAACTCCATCGGATCGACCTTCGGCGCCCTGGCCACGACACACTCCTTGTTCCTGGTGCCGCCCTCCGACGGCGGCACCGCCACACCGTTTCTCACCCGGTGCCGAACACCGCCGGTTCAGCACCGTCTCGCCTCCGCCAGCCGGATCGCAGCCGACGCAACTCGCATCGGACCGGACGCGGCCAGCCTCCGCGCGAGCGAATTCCTGCACCGCCAGGCCCGCGCGCCCGCCGTCACGGGCCGACTGCGCACACCACGCCGACCGGCCCCAGTCGCGATCGGTTCACGATCCGCTGACCGGTCCAGCCGCAGTCAGCTCACGATCCGCTGGCCGACCCAGCCGCAATCAACTCACGAACCGCCGACTGCACTCAGCCGCAACCGCTCACGAACCGCCGACGACACCCGGCCGTCCCGGCGCCCGGCCCGAGGAATCCTCTCCCCACCAGGCAGCAGGACGCCGACGCATCCGGAACACCGCCACGCCTGAAGATCCCGCCGCGGCGAAACCGCACCGGAACCCAGGCTTCAGCGACGGCCCGGAACCAGACCCGAGCACCGGGGAGGGAACCTGCCGATCCCCTCCCCTCCCCGGATCAGAAGTCGACCGGCGCGGGCACTGCCTCGGCTTCGGCGTCGACCTGCGGGCCGATGTTGAGCTTCTCCTTGATGCGTTTCTCTATCTCGTTGGCGATGTCCGGGTTGTCGCGCAGGAACTTCCGCGCGTTCTCCTTGCCCTGGCCGAGCTGGTCGCCCTCGTACGTGTACCAGGCACCCGACTTGCGCAGAATTCCCTGGTCGACGCCCATGTCGATGAGCGAGCCCTCGCGGGAGACGCCCACGCCGTAGAGGATGTCGAACTCGGCCTGCTTGAAGGGCGGGGCCATCTTGTTCTTGACGACCTTGACCCGGGTGCGGTTGCCGACCGGCTCGCCGCCGTCCTTGAGCGTTTCGATGCGGCGGACGTCGAGCCGGACCGAGGCGTAGAACTTGAGGGCCTTGCCACCGGTCGTGGTCTCCGGCGAGCCGAACATGACGCCGATCTTCTCGCGCAGCTGGTTGATGAAGATCGCGGTGGTGCCGGAGTTGTTCATCGCACCGGTCATCTTGCGCAGCGCCTGGCTCATCAGGCGGGCCTGGAGGCCGACGTGCGAGTCGCCCATCTCGCCCTCGATCTCGGCGCGCGGCACGAGCGCGGCCACGGAGTCGATGACCAGGATGTCGAGCGCGCCGGAACGGATCAGCATGTCCGCGATCTCCAGCGCCTGCTCGCCGGTGTCCGGCTGGGACACGAGCAGCGCGTCGGTGTCGACGCCGAGCTTCCTGGCGTACTCCGGGTCCAGCGCGTGCTCCGCGTCGATGAACGCCGCGATGCCGCCGTTGCGCTGCGCGTTGGCCACCGCGTGCAGGGCGACCGTGGTCTTACCGGAGGATTCCGGGCCGTAGACCTCGATGACACGGCCGCGGGGCAGGCCGCCGATGCCGAGCGCGACGTCGAGGGCGATCGCGCCGGTAGGGATCACGGAGACGGGCGGGCGGTTGTCCTCGCCGAGGCGCATCACCGAGCCCTTGCCGTACTGCTTGTCGATCTGCGCAAGGGCGAGTTCGAGCGCCTTGTCCTTGTCGGGTGCTGCTGGCATGGAAGTCCACCTCGCTGGTTGGGGCCTGTGTCTGTTCGGTTGTCCAGATCAAGCTCGTCCGGGGGTTCAAGCTCTGTCCGGTCCGACGCTACGGGGAGGGACCGACAATTCCAGGCGCGGCGACTGATCTGTGGATCGCTGGCCCCGTTGTGCACAACACCATAGACGAACAGGTGTTCGAGGTTTACAGCGACACGCCCATCCGGCGAGGATTTCGCCCGCTGCCGCCTCCGGAACCGGAACCCCCAGGTCAGCGCCGTTCCGGCGGCACCTCGAACTCGACGCAGACCGCTCGCCAGATCTCCTTGGCCGGCGTCCCCGAGCTCAGCGCCTCTTCGACCGTGCGCCCGCCGAGCCCGCTGAACACGTGGTCCTTGGCGAGCATCTCGGCGCGTCCGGACCCGAACTCCTCGGCCATCAGCCGTCGGAACACCGTGATACGCATCGGGCGAATGCTAGCTTTCCCGCTCCGCCGCGGATCACTCCCCCGGCTGGACGTTCTGTTCGAAGTAGTCGGCCAGCGCACCCGGCGTGGCGGCCTGTCCGCCGGAATTCACCTGATAGAGGAACCCGACGAGAGGCCGGTCCTTCACGGTGAACACAAGGACTGCCGACGACTGCCCGGCCGCCGACGCGTAGTGGCCTTCGAGGGCATTGCCCTTCCAGTCCGCTTCGGTGCGGTCGCCGCCCGCGGAGGAGAGAAGTCCGTCGGTGTACTGCTTCAGCTCCGCTGCCGACTGCCCCTGCACGTACGTCACCTGAGTGCCCGCGCGTCCCGGCGCGGCGCACGTCGACGCGGCACCGAGGCTCTTCGCCGGCGCAGCCGGTCCGTTGCCCATGCCGGGAGCGCAGCCACCGTTGTCAGCGACCTTGCCTGCCAACTGACGCATGCAGCCGGTCAGTCCGGACGAGTCGGCTTGCCCCGGCGTACGGCACTCGTCAGCGGTGTACGTCTTCACCGACGAACCTTGTGTTGTCAGGAACACGGTCAGCCCCGCCGCGAGCACGACCACCACAGCCGCCGCAATGCCGATCAACAGCTTGGTACGGCTCTTCTTCTCCGGCGCAGCGGGCGTGTACGTCGGGAAGTTGGACGGTGCCGGCGAAGGCTGGAACGGCGGCATCGGCTGTGGCTGCGTCGGCGAGTACGCCGGGTAGTTGCCTTGTGGCGGAGCAGGCGGCGCGTACGGCGCGCCGGACGCCACCTGGCCCTCGACGTTCTGCGTACGCATCGACAGTCCGTCTTTAGCGACGTGCTGCGCACCCAGCGCGACGGCCGTCTCCGGCTGGTCGAGGCTCGTGGGGACGACGCCGAGCTTCTCCGCGATCATCGACCCGACCAGCGGCAACCGGCTCGAACCGCCGACGAGGTAGATGCCGACGAGACGATCCGAGGTCAGCCCAGCCGAACGCAGTGTCCGCGAAAGCAGCTCCACGCTGCGCAGCATTGCCGGACGCACCAAGCCTTCGAGCTCTCCGCGCGTGACGAGCACGTCCTTGAACGGCTCCGGCATCGGCACCTCTGTCTGCGGATGCCGAGACAGCGCTTCCTTCGCGGCCTTCACGTCTTCTTGCAGCGCGCGTCGCGTACGCCGGTCCGCAGTGGACTCAGGGCGAAGCAGCCGCTGCCAGCGCTGCGGGTCCGAGTGCGACACCTCACGTCCGACGTGGACCATCAGCGCCTGGTCGACGTCGAGACCGCCGAGGTCGGGCAGACCGTCCTCGGCGAGCACTGTGTAGCCGTTCTGGTTCGCGCCGACGACGGCGACGTCGAAGGTCCCCGCGCCGAGGTCGTACACCGCGAGAGCCTGACCTGGAGCCAACGCGCGCTCAGGGAACGACGCGAAGTGCGCCGCGGCGGCGACTGGCTCCGGCACGAGGACTACGTTTCCGCGAATGCCAGCGAGCCGCGCCGCGCTCAGCAGGACGTTGCGGCGCACCGGGCCCCACTGCGCGGGGTGCGTGAGCCGGACCTCGTCCGGCTGCTCGCCGCCGAGCTGGCGCGTGGTCTCGTCGAGCACCCGGCGCAGGATCGCGGCCAGCGCTTCGTTGACCGGCACGACGTCTGTGCCGAGCAGCAGCGTCTGCTCGTCGATGCGCCGTTTAGGGTTGGGCTCGAACCGTGTCGGGTCGAGGCGCGCGCGGCGTTCGGCGTCCCGGCCGACCATGAGCGTGCCGTCTTCCCCGGCGAACACCGCGGAGGGCATGTTGGCCGACCCGTCGACCTCTACGACGCGAGGCGGCCTGCCGTGCGCGGAAAGGACGGCAACGGTGTTGGACGTCCCGAGGTCCACCGACAGGATCCGCACAGTAATTTCCCCTCGACTCAAGCAGCGCTGGCGGAGATGCTGCCACGTGCCCGGTCACCGTGCGTGCGGACCCGCGAAACTCGCGGCGCGCGCAACCCGGGAAGGCAACGGAACGTCTCGTCTTCCGAGGACGGGGAGGCAATGACAGAGCTAGTGGACAAGACTCGCCGAGACCAGTTCGGACAGTCAGCGGCGGGCGGTCCGGCGAACCCGTGGCGGGTCGCGGCGGCCAAATGGGGCCGCTCCGGCTACGTGCACGCGGCAGTGCTGTACCTCGTGGTGCGGCTGGTCGGCCTCGGTGCGCTCGCCGCCATGGCCGCACCCCGAGACCTGCCGTTGGGCGACCGCCTGCAGTCCTGGGACGGCTGGTGGTACCTGCAGATCGCGGAGCACGGCTACACCGGCGTAAGCAATCCTCTCGACGCCGCCGGGCTGCCGTATCCCGACGCGGCGTACGGCTATTTCCCGCTGTACCCGGCCTTGACCGGCATGCTCGAGAAGCTGCCCGGGGTGTCGTACTTCGGCGCGGGCATCCTCCTGTCGACGCTCGCCGGAATCGCGGCGGCGACGGCGATGTACCGAATCGGCCAGCGCGTCCACAGTCAGCGGGCGGGGCTGCTGCTCGCCGTGTTGTGGGGTGCCGCGCCGATGGCGATCGCCGAGAGCATGGTGATGACCGAGGCGCTCTTCACCGCGTTCGCCGCGTGGGCGCTGGTCGGTGTGCTCGAACGCAAGTGGTACCTCGCTGCTACCGCGACGCTGTTCGCCGGACTCACCCGGTCCACCGCCTGTGTGCTGGTCGCCGTCGTGGTGATCGCCGCGGCCGTCGACGTGTGGCGGAACAGACAGCGGTGGAACGCGCTCGTGTGCGTTTTCGTCGCGCCGCTCGGGCTGCTCGGGTACTGGATGTTCGTCGCGGTGCAGACCGGCAGCTTGACCGGCTGGCAGGACGTGGAGCTTCGCGGCTGGAACACGCGTTTCGACGCCGGTGCCGAAGCCTGGAAGTGGATCACGCAGACGCTCTTCACCTCGGGCAATGCGTGGGAGACGCTCGTCGTGTTGGTGACGCTCGCGGCGATCGCGCTCGCGGTCGTCTCCGTGACTGGCCGCCGGATTCCGTGGCCGCTGGCGGCGTACGCGGCGGGGGTCGTGGTGCTGGTGCTGTGCAGTGCCGGGCTGCCTGCCCTGAAGTCGAGGTTCCTGCTTCCGGACTTCGCGCTCCTGCTGCCCGTCGCGATGGGGCTGGCCGGTCGCAAGAAATCCACGATGATCGCCGCGACGACCGTCTTCGTGCTGGTCGGGGCCTGGTATTCGGCCTATTCGCTGACCGTGTGGAAGTACGCGATCTAAGCCGATCGGTCACCCACACGAGCGGATCCGGCCCGGACCGCACTGCCCGGGCCCCGGAAATTGTCGGTGGCGCCGCGCATGATGGATCCCGTGGCAAACGACGTCCTCGACCTCTTCTCCCCGGCGACCAGCACCTGGTTCGCCGGAGCCTTCGCCGCCCCGACGGCAGCGCAGGAAGGGGCCTGGCGGGCCGCACACGCCGGGCAGCACGCCCTGGTCGTGGCGCCCACCGGGTCCGGCAAGACGCTGTCCGCGTTCCTGTGGGCACTGGACCGGCTGGCGGCGGAACCTCCGCCGGCGAATCCGCGCGAGCGGTGCCGGATCCTCTATGTCTCGCCGTTGAAAGCGCTGGCGGTCGACGTGCAGCGCAATCTGCGCGCGCCGCTGGCCGGCATCTCGCAGGCCGCGCACCGGCTCGGCCAGCCCGCGCCGGAGATCGAGGTCGGCATGCGCACCGGCGACACCACGGCGGCGGAGCGCCGGTCGTTCGGGAAAACCCCGCCGGATGTGCTGGTCACCACGCCGGAGTCGCTGTTTCTCATCCTCACGTCCTCGGCGCGGGAGTCGCTGAAGGGCGTCGAGACGGTGATCGTCGACGAGGTGCACGCCGTCGCGGGCGGCAAACGCGGCGCACACCTGGCGTTGTCGCTGGAACGGCTGGACGCGTTGCTGCCCAAGCCAGCCCAGCGCATCGGGCTGTCGGCCACCGTGCGGCCGGTCGACGAGGTGAGCGCGTTCCTCGCCGGCGGCCGCCCGGTCACGGTCGTGCAGCCGAAGCTGGCGAAGACGATCCAGGTGCGGGTGGAGGTGCCGGTCGAGGACATGGCGAACCTCGACGGCCCGGCCCCGTCGCCAATGGAGCGGCTCGACGACCTCACGTCGCTGTCGCAATTGCCGTCGGAGGGCGGGATCGGCACCCAGGAAGAGGTGGCCGGCGCGGCGGTGAAGCGGCCGTCGATCTGGCCCGCGGTCGAGGAACGTGTGCTGGAGCTGATCCGCGCGCACCGCTCCACCATTGTGTTCGGCAACTCGCGGCGGCTCACCGAACGGCTCACCGCGCGGCTCAACGAACTCGCGTCCGAGCAAACCGGTCTGTCTCAGAGCGACGCGTTCCCGGCGGAGGCGGTCGGGCAGTCCGGGGTCACGTCGGGTGCGGAGCCGGTCATCGCGCGGGCACACCACGGGTCGATGTCCCGCGAGCAGCGCACCCATGTCGAAGAGGAACTGAAGTCCGGGCGGCTGCCGTGCGTCGTGGCCACGTCGTCGCTCGAACTCGGCATCGACATGGGCGCGGTGGATCTGGTCGTGCAGATCGAGGCTCCGCCCACCGTGGCGTCCGGGCTGCAGCGCGTCGGCCGTGCCGGGCACCAGGTCGGAGCGGTGTCGTCCGGCGTGATGTTCCCGAAGTTCCGCGGCGACCTGGTGTCGTGCGCGGTGGTCGCGGAACGGATGGCGACCGGGGCGATCGAGGCGGTGCGGTACCCGCGCAACCCGCTCGACGTGCTGGCTCAGCACGTCGTGGCGATGGTGGCGCTCGAACCGTGGACGGTGCCGGAGCTGGCGGCGCTCGTCCGGCGGGCGGCGCCGTTCAGCTCGCTGCCGGACGACGCGCTGCACGCGGTGCTCGACATGCTCGCCGGCCGCTACCCGAGCGAGGAGTTCGGCGAGCTGCGGGCACGGATCACGTGGGACCGGGTCGGCGGCGAACTGCGCGGACGGCCGGGTTCGCAGCGGCTGGCCGTCACGTCCGGCGGCACCATCCCCGATCGCGGGCTGTTCACCGTGATGACACCAGGCGACGAAGGCAAACCCGGCTCGCGCGTGGGCGAGTTCGACGAGGAGATGGTGTACGAATCGCGGGTCGGCGACACGATTCTGCTCGGCACCTCGTCGTGGCGGATCACTGACATCACCCATGACCGGGTGATCGTCGTGCCCGCCCCGGGCCAGCCCGCCCGGATGCCGTTCTGGAAGGGCGACGCCGCCGGACGGCCGCTGGAACTGGGGCGGGCGCTCGGCGCGTTCGTCCGCGAACTGTCCACTTCGGACACTCCGGCGGCGAGGGACCGGGCCGCCGCGGCCGGTCTCGACCAGCGCGCCTGCGACAACCTGCTGGCGTATCTGGAAGAACAGAAGTCGGCCACCCGGCACGTGCCCAATGACCGGGTCATCCTGCTCGAACGCTACCGCGACGAGCTGGGCGACTGGCGGATCGTGCTGCACTCGCCGTTCGGCGCGCAGGTCAACGCTCCGTGGGCGCTCGCGATCGCCGCCCGGCTGCGGGAAAACCGCGGCGTCGACGCCCAGGTGGCGCACTCCGACGACGGCATCGTGCTGCGGCTGCCCGACGCGCTCGACGCCGACGGCGGCGAAGTCACCATCGGCGCCGACGACGTCCTGCTGGACCCGGAGGAGGTCGAGCAGCTGATCGTGGCGGAGGTCGGCGGTTCGGCGGTCTTCGCGGCGCGGTTCCGGGAGTGTGCGGCACGCTCGCTGCTTCTGCCGCGGCGTGATCCGCGGCGGCGTACTCCGTTGTGGCAGCAACGGCAACGGGCGTCGCAGCTGTTGTCGGTGGCGGCGAAGTACGAGCGGTTCCCGGTGGTGCTGGAGGCCATGCGCGAGGTCCTGCAGGACGTCTACGACGTCGGCGGACTGCGGGAGCTGATGTCGGACGTCCGGGCGCGCAAGGTGCGGCTGGTCGAGGTGGAGACGCCGGCCGCGTCGCCGTTCGCGCGGAGTCTGTTGTTCGGTTACGTCGGGATGTTCCTGTACGAGACAGACGCCCCGCTGGCCGAACGGCGGGCCGCGGCGCTGTCGCTGGATTCCGCGCTGCTGGCTGAATTGCTGGGCACGGAAGCGATTCGCGAGCTGCTCGACCCCGAGGCCGTGGCCGAGGTCGAACGGTCGTTGCAGCGGCTCGATCCAGACCGGCACGCAAGGTCGGCAGAGGACGCGGCGGACTTGTTGCGGTTTCTCGGCGATCTGTCCATCCCGGAAGCCGCAGAGCGCGGGATCCAGCCGGAATGGCTGGCAGAACTCGCCTCGGCCCGGCGTGCGATCCAGGTGCGCATCGGCGGCGAAGAGCGGTATCTGGCCATCGAGGACGCCGGGCGGGTGCGAGACGCGCTGGGCGTCGCGCTTCCGGTCGGCGTGCCCGAGGCGTTCACCGAGCCGGTGGCGGATCCGGTGGGCGATCTGCTCGGCCGCTACGCGCGGACTCACGGTCCGTTCTCCGCGACAGCTGCGGCAGATCGGTTCGGGCTAGGAACAGCCGTTGTCACCGGAGTGCTCGACCGGCTCACCGGTGAAGGCAGGCTGGTCCGCGGCGAGCTGAGTCCGGTCGGGCATCCGGAAACCCATGGCGTGGGCGTCGAATACTGCGACGCGACCGTACTCCGCCGGTTGCGGCGCGCGTCGCTTGCCCGGCTGCGGGCGGAGGTCGAGCCCGTGGAACCGGCGGCGCTGGGCCGGTTCTTGCCCGCGTGGCACGGAATCGGCGCGCGGCTGCGGTCCGCGCCGACGGCCGACGACGTGCTGTCGGTGGTCGAGCAGCTGGCCGGTGCGCCTCTGCCGGCGAGCGCGGTGGAGTCGCTGATCCTGCCCAGCCGGCTGCCGGGCTACTCCCCCGCGCTGCTCGACGAGCTCACCACCGCGGGCGAGGTCACCTGGGCGGGCTGCGGCGCGCTCTCCGGTGGAGACGGCTGGCTGGCGCTGGCACCGTCCGACGTCGCGGATCTGCTGCTGCCCGAGGTCGAGGAGAATCCGCCGACCAGCCCGCTGCACGAAGCGATCGTGACGGCGCTGGAAGGCGGAGCTTTGTTCTTCCGGCAGCTTGTCGACCGGGTCACGCCGGGCCTGGAGCAACCGCCGGACGACGGCGCCGTGGTATCCGCGTTGTGGGATCTGGTGTGGGCCGGGCTGGTCACCGGCGACACACTCGCGCCGCTACGTGCGCAGGTCGCAGGCCATGGCGCACACAAGCCGCGGCGGCAAGCACCACGCGGCCGATATGCCCGCATGCGCGCTGGGCGTCCGGCGATGCCCTCACGCACCGGACCGCCAACCGCAGCCGGCCGATGGGCACTGACCCCACTTCGGGAAACCGAGCCGACTCGGCGTGCGCATGCCCGCACCGAGGCGTTTCTGGAACGGCACGGCGTCCTCACCCGGGGTGCGCTCGACACCGAACGGGTCACCGGCGGTTTTTCCGGGATCTACAAGGTGTTGCGCGGCATGGAGGACACCGGGCAGGTCATTCGCGGCTACGTCGTCGAAGGTCTCGGCGCCGCGCAGTTCGCTGCGAAGGGCGCAGTCGACCGGCTGCGCGCCCTCTCCAGCACCGCGCCCGCAACTGCGAGCCGCAACGACAGCGCTCGTGCCGTAGTTCTCGCCGCCGCGGACCCAGCACAGCCGTACGGCGCTGCGCTGTCCTGGCCTGCCGCGACTGGCGACACGAAACACCGGCCAGCGCGCAAAGCCGGAGCGCTCGCGGTGCTGGTCGACGGGATCCCGGCCCTGTACGTCGAACGCGGCGGCCGCTCGTTGCTGAGCTTCACCGAGGAACGCGGTTCGCTGCAAGCCGCCGCGGCCGCCTTGTCGACCGCGGTCCGGGAGGGCTGGCTGGGTCAGCTGGCCGTCCAGCGCGCGGACGGAGAGCACGCGCTGACCTCGGAGCTGGCCGAGATCCTGCAGGAAGCCGGCTTCCGCGCGACGCCGAAGGGACTCCGTTTGAGAGCTTGACACTGCCTCGGTCCGTCTCGGGCTGGCGCGCGGCCAAGCCAGGAAGGCGAGCGCGTCCGACCCATGGCTTCCGCGGACTGGCCAGCCCCGTCGCGCGGCAAGCGGGCGTGGTCGGCGGACCCGCGTCGGGGAAGCAGGTGGCGTCACTAGACTTCTCGTGGCCCCTCGGTGGACAAAAGGACGTTCGATCATGGCGATGCGCGAGTTGCGCTACTTCGGTGACCCGGTGCTCAAGTCCGTGTGCGACCCGGTGACCACGTTCGACAGCAAGATCGAGGCGCTGGTGAAGGACCTCCTCGACAGCGTGCAGCCGGAGGGCCGGGCCGGGCTCGCGGCACCGCAGATCGGGGTCGGGCTGCGGGTGTTCAGCTACGACGTCGGCGGGCTGACCGGGTACGTCATCAACCCGGAGATCGCCCACCTCTCCGAGGAGACGCACGAAATCGGCGAGGGCTGCCTGTCCGTGCCGGAACTGTGGTTCCCGACAGTCCGCGCGAAGCACGCCGTCGTGCGCGGCGTCGACCTGCGCAACGAGCCGATCGAGGTCGAGGGCGTCGACGTGCTGGCTCAGTGCCTCCAGCACGAAACCGACCACCTCGACGGAAAGCTCTACCTCGACCGGCTCACTCCCGAGCGGAAGAAGCAGGCGCTGCGCGAGGCGCGGGGCAAAGACTGGTTCTGGAACCGCTGACCGTCTGCGGCGTCCCGGGCAGCTGGGGCGTCCGGGCTGCGAAAAGCCGGAGCACCGTGCCGTCGTCCGGACTGGTCTCGACGTACAGCCCGGCGCGCGCAGCAGTCCGGGTCATGGCGTCGTTGCTCGGAAGACGGACCGCGGTCAGTTCCGTGATCCCGTCCGCCCCGGCGAGGGCGACCAGCCGAGCAAGCAGCGCCGTGCCGATTCCCCGTCGCTGCCAAGCATCCTCGACGAGCAGCGATACCTCAGCCGTGCCGTCACGCTGAGAAATCAGCTGCCCGAACCCGATCACGTCCCGGCCGCACACCGCGAGCAAACTCGTTCCGCGCGGTGGCATGAGCAAGCGGTGCAGCCATTTGCGGGGAACCGTGCGCAGCCCAGTGTGGTAGCGGTTGAACAACGTCTTCGCCGAACAACGAAGATGCACCGCGCCGATCGCGTCGATGTCGCGCGGAGTACCAATCCGCAGAACGACCGCGGCACCGTCCGGACGGTCGAGCACCACCGGCCCAGCCAGATTCTGCTCCGCCGCGGCGAGTAGTTCCAGGAAAGCCGCAGCCTGAGCGAGTTCTGATTCAGCGAACGCCACCCACCGCCGCCGCGCGACGAATGCTGTCCCGTCGCTGAAGGGAAAGACCGCCCGGTGCCCGCCCTCCGTACGTCCCGGGTTGGCCTCGCTCGCCGGAACGAGCGTGACGAGGTCGGCGGCTAGGACCGACCGCAGCATCGGAGCACGACACCCGGGATCAGCGATCGCCCGCCGTGCGGCGCTGAGAGCAGTCGCGGTCGAGTCGCGAAGTCCGCCAGCACTGGTTTCGACAACCGAATCCCGCGCGACGCCACGGACGGGTGCCGTCGGGGCTCGCAACTCCTCGGCCCCGATGCAAAATTCCTCTGCGACGGGGAATGCAGTTGCCGCACGGCGTTCCGCAGGACCGGCTCCAGCCGCATCTTGAGTGGCAGCGAATACATCCCCCGCTGAGGCAGGCGATTCCCGGATTGTGGCATCGCCATAGGTCTTCCTCAGCGCGAGAGGTTGAGTTGTGGAAGGAGCAGAGGGGTTCCGGGCGGTGCCGGAGGCAGTCTCTCGATCAGCAGTGGGAGAATTTGCTTCAGGGCCAAGCAATTCTCGGACGACGGAATCAGCAGGCGGCTTCTCCGCAACGGGGAGCGGATTTGCCGCAGAGCGTTCGCTGGCATCGGATTCAGAGCCGGTCGGCTGGTCGGCCGCCGACGCCACTGACGAAGCGTCGCGTTCGCACGCAGCAACCTCAGCGTGCATCTTCCTGTCGGCGAGGAACGCGGTTGCATCGGGAACACCGCGCTTCCCGGCATCAGGGCCAGAGGCCGTCGTCCGGTCGGTGGCTGGGGCGTCCGTGATCGGGGTGAGGAGCTCCCGGGCGGCGGCCTCTGCGATGGAATCCTCGGCGGCAGGCTCGGCGGCTGGAGAGCGGAGTTCGGGGATGGTGGTTTCGGTCATCCCCAGGCAATCGCCGCCTTCGTCGCGGAGGGCGTCTATCAGGAGGTGTTGCGGCAGGCCGGTTGCCGGGCGCAGCACGAACTCGTCCAGGACGCCGCCGGGTACCGGGTGTCTGGTGAGGCCGATGATGCGGCATTCGAGGTCGGCTAGTCGGATGGCGAAGCGGGCCAGCGTTCCGGGGTGGTCGTCGGAGCGCACGCGTACTCGCCAGGCTCGGGCCGGGGGGCGGTTTTCCTTGGCATGGCTCGGGTTGGACTCGGGGCGAGAGGGGTGTGCCGGCTCGTCGGCAACGGCGTTCGTGAGGAGGCTGCGGGGCGTCGAAGGCATGTCCATGGGACTTACCGTTCCTGACGCACGTAACCGTCGGCGTCCTGTGGTGTTTCGGGTTTGTCAGAGAGCGGCCGGGAATGCGTGATCTGTGAGAAACGTGGCGCGGATCAGCGTGGGGTGAGCAGGCGGAATTCGTTGTCTTCCGGGTCTGCGAAGTCGGTCTGGCCGAGCAGGTGGGCACCGGCGGCTTGGAGACGGCGGATTTCGGCGGCGTGGTCGTCGTGGCGGGCCGGGGCTAGTTCCAGGTGGAGGCGGTTTCGGTCGTGCTTTGGGGTTTTCGCGCGGAGGAATTCGAGGGTGGGGCCGCGGCCGGTGGGGTTGCGGAGGGTGGTGATCGAGGGCTCGTCGGCGGTGATCGGCCAGGCTGTGAGCGGGGACCAGAAGCGGGCTAGGCGTGCGGGGTCCGCCGCGTCCACGACGATCGCTGCCAGGGCACCGGAATTGGCGTATTCCTGGCGGGGTTCCAGGACGCAGAACTCGTTGTCTTCGGGGTCTGCCAGGACGATCCACGGGACGTCGCGCTGACCGATGTCGATCGGGCGTGCGCCTAGGGAAACGGCTCGGGCGACGGTTTCGCGCTGATTCTCAGCAGAGGTGCTGGAGAGGTCTAGGTGCAGCCGGTTTTTGGTGGTCTTCGGGCGGGACGACCGGGTGAAGACCAGGTTGAGGTCGCAGCCGTCGTTCGCTGCGGGCTGGACCTCGTCGGGGGATTCCGCCGTGGTGTGCCAGGCGAGGAGGTCGGACCAGAACCGGGCTAGGCGGGCTGGTTGTTCGGCGGCGATGGCCAGGTGGACCAGACGGGGTGCCATCTTGCCACGGTAACGGGGAGGACCGACAAAAACGGCGGATCGTGCGCCAGCGAGACCGGGTGAAAGAACTGTGCCGGCAAGCGCGGGGGTATCGCGCTTGCCGGCACAGCTGGATCGCCAGGCGGCCTTAAGAAACCGGGAAGCTTCCCCACTTTCGGTTCTAGGCGGTCACCTGGTGGCCAGTCGCAGCAGGGCCCAGGTTTGGGCGGACAGCTCGTGGTCGCCGTCGGTGTGGACCATGGTCACCGGAACTCTTCCCCAGAGCCAGAGGTACACGTTCTCGGGCGAGCCGGTGACTATCGCGTCCGCGGCGTCGGCTTCCCTGGGAGAGCAGCGCCAGGCTTCTGTTTCGCCGGGGCCTGCTCTCGCGATCCAGCTGTGGCCTCCGGTGTGGAAACCCACTGTGCCGTTTCGGGTTCCCGAGATGCCCATGGTGGTGAGCTTGTGTCCGAAGTAGAGGGTGAGGGCCTCGTCGACGCCGTCGGCGGCCAAGTCGTCCGGGACTGTCGAGTCTCCGGTGCCGGCCGCGTTTTCGGCGTCCACTCGGTGCACGAGGGTTTCGTGGAGCATGCGACGGCGCCAGAAACCGTGGGTCGGGTCGGCGGACCACCAGGTGGCGGCTCGGGAGGCCGGGTCGTGGTCGGCCAGTTCTATCTCGAGTTCGGTGCGGGCGGCGGAGTAGAAGTCGACGACCGGCT
The DNA here is from genome assembly GCF_053587275.1 of Amycolatopsis sp. NPDC003676. Lineage (NCBI taxonomy): Bacteria > Bacillati > Actinomycetota > Actinomycetes > Pseudonocardiales > Pseudonocardiaceae > Amycolatopsis > Amycolatopsis sp. NPDC003676. The sequence goes on along the minus strand of NZ_JBSFNS010000043.1, from coordinate 37,054 downwards.
GGCCGGGCAGGGGCTCGCGCCACAGCTCGGGGCGGCGGCCTTCGCGGAGCCAGCCGAGCACCTGCCAGTACACGGCGCCGACGTGCTTGAGCAGCTCGTTCAACGTCCAGCCCGGGGCGGTGGGCACCGGCGAATCGGGCGACGCCGAGTGCGCCACCTCCCCCAGCAGTTGCGCCTCCGCGGAGAACGCCTCGAGCAACCGGCCGTGGTCGACCGTGCCGAGTTCACGCGACATGAGCTTCCCCGGACATCGGCAGGCCGTGCTCGACCCGGCGGACCAATTCGAGGAACTGGGCGGTCGCCTGCAGGAGGCTCGCGGCCAGTTCGGCGGTGACGCGACCGGTGATGCCCGCTTCGGCGGCGGCCCGGGTTTCGGAATGGTCGGCGAAGAAGGCCGACCATTCGCGCAGTTCGGGAGCGACGGCGTCGAGCAGCACCCAGCCGCTGGCGGGACGGCCCCGGCCACGGCGCGGACGGCCCCGGACGGCGAGCACCGCACCCGCGCCGCGCAAGGCGGCGAGGTAGGCGCCGATGAAGCGTTCGGCTGGGTCGCGTTCGTTTTCCGCGTTGTCGAGGCCGCGATTGGCCTGGGCGAGGAGGGTGACCGCCTCGGGTGCGACCGGCGGGCGCAGGGACAACGGGAGTTGCGGCTGGCCCGGAGCGCCGGAGCGGTGGGCGGCCGATTCGGCGGAGGGCCGGACGGCGGCTCGGCTGCGGTGGACTACCTGCCTCGGGGGCGGAGAACTGGGCAGGGCGGGTTCGGGGACGTGGTGCACGGTTGGCCTGGAGGTTGGAGCGCCCGCTGGGGTGCGCTCGGGCTGGGGAGCGGGGTTGGCCGCTGGGGCTGACGGTGCGGCGGAGCGGTTCTCCGACGACCTCGAGACCGGGGAACCTGCTGCGGCGCGCTCCGGTTGGAGAGCGGGATTGGCCGCCGCGGTGGAGATGCTCTCCGACGACCGCGAGACGGGGGAACCCGCCGGAGTGCGCCCAGGCCGAGGAGCAGGGTTGGCCACAGTGACAGACGGTTCAGCGGACCGATTCTCCGACGACCGCGAGACGAGGGAACCCGCCGGAGCGCGCCCAGGCCGAGGAGCAGGGTCGGCCACAGTGACAGACGGTTCAGCGGAGCGATTCTCCGACGACCGCGAGACCAGGGAACCCGCCGGAGCGCGCCCAGGCTGGGTAGTGGGAAGGGCCGCCGCGGCAGAGATGCTCTCCGACGGCTTGGAGGTCGGAGAAACTGCGGGAAGGAGCTCGGGCTGATACAGGAGACCGCCAGCTACAGCAGGCAGTGCAGTAGAGCGGTTCTCCGCCCGCTTGGATGCGGGGGAACTCGCCGGGGTGCGCTCAGGCTGAAGTGCGGGATTGGCCGCTGCGGCGGATGGCGCGGTGGAGATGTCCTCCGACGCAAAGGGCAGCACAGGGTCAGTCGCCGGAGCAGCACGCCGAGCAGAGCCAGCCGCCGAAGCCGACGCTGACGCCGACGACGGAGCCGAAGCAGACGCAGTGCCAGAAGCCGCCGGTTGAGCAGCACTGTCCGAGGGGATGACCGCAGAAGCGGCCGCGGCGGAAGCAGCCGAGGCAGAACCACCCTCGGCACTCTCCGAAGCGCTCCCCGGCTGCACAGCCGCGCCGAACGTCAGCTGTTCGCCAACCGCGCCAGGTCGGTCTGGGGTGCCCTCCAAGGCACGGTCCGCGGGGGACACGACCGAGACGGACATGGCGACCCTCCTCCTGCTCGGGTGGGCCCGGCCGGGGGCCCGAGGTGCTTCCCCCACCCCGGGACCGGCCGGTGCGCTCCCACCGGGTATCGAACGTCTGTTCGATCTGTTTCCAGAGTAGCCGCGCCGGCCACTCCGCTCAACCCCGCCGGTGGAATCGGGGCACGTGGTGCGGGACACGGCCGCACCGGCGTGGTCTCATAACGGAGTGAGCACCCACGACCATCCCGCTGTCGCCAAGGTCACCGCCGCGCTGGGCGAGGCCGGACAGCACGCCGCCGCTGACGGAGTGCGGGTGCTGCCCGCCGAGGTGCGCACTGCCGCGCAGGCCGCGGAGGCGCTCGGCGTGCCGGTGGGCGCTATCGCCAACAGTCTGGTTTTCCGGGGGCGCACGAGCGACGGGGTCGAGGTCGCGTTGCTTGCCCTTACCTCCGGGGCGCATCGGGCGAAGGAGTCCCGGCTGGCGGAACTCGCGGGGGTCGCGGAGGTCGGCAAGGCGGACGCGGCGTTCGTCCGGGAGCACACGGGACAGCCGATCGGAGGCGTCGCTCCGGTCGGGCATCCGGAGCGGCTCGTGACGCTCGTGGACACGGCGTTGCGCGACTATCCCGAGGTGTGGGCCGCGGCGGGGCATCCGAAATCGGTCTTCCCGACCACCTTCGACGCACTCGTCACGCTCACCGGGGGCACCCCGGGCGAGCTGGCGGGCGAAGGGGAGGATGGTCGACTGTGACCGCCATGTCCTCCTCCGGGTGTTCCCGGTACGTGCAACTCTCCGCCGACGAGTTCCGCTCCCGGCTGCCGGAAGCGCTGGCGATCTACGTGAACGCGATGCGCTACCCCGAGGGCACGGCCGAGCAGCGCGCACCGATGTGGCTCACCCACGCGCTGCGCGAGGGCTGGCGCTGCATGGCCGCCCTCGACGACAACGGCGTGCTGCTCGGAGTCGCGTACGGGTACAAGGGCCGCGCGGGACAGTGGTGGCACGAGCAGGTCCGGCACGGCCTCACCCGCCGCGCGGGTACGGAGGAAGCCGAGCGCTGGCTGACGGACTACTTCGAGCTCACCGAGATCCACGTGCGCCCGGAGAACCAGGGCAAGCAAATCGGCGAGGACCTGCTGCGCCGGCTGCTCGACGGCGTCCCCAGCGCGAACGTCCTGCTCTCGACGCCGGAGGGCACGAGCCGGGCGTGGAAGCTGTACCGGCGCATGGGGTTCGTCGACGTTCTGCGCGACTACCAGTTCACCGGCGATCCGCGGCCGTTCGCGATTCTCGGGCGGTCGCTGCCGCTCGAAGAGGCGTAGGACGCCGCACGCCCGGTGCCGGACTGGGCGTGCGGCGCGCTCAGCTACCGCAAGAAACGGCCCCCAGAGGCCGTGCGCGCCAGCGATCAGGCGTGACCGAGCGACGGTGCCACCGTCTTGGCCACGGCGACCGCCTTCGTGCAGGCGGTGGCGGTGTCGAGGCCGCTTTCGGGTTCGCCGCTGAACTCCACGGAGACGATCTCGCCGTACCCGTGCGCCTCGTCTTCCTTCGGGGTCTCGACCTTGCGCCAGGTCGCGTCGCAGCTGACCACGCTGCTGTCCGCGTCCTTCTTCTGGATGGCCGTGACGCCATTGCCGAGGTCGGCGGGCTGGCCGTCTCCGGCGTCGGCGGGCAGCCCCTGGTGCAGGTGCACCGACACCTGCGGGTAGTGGGTGCCGTCGCCGGACCAGAAGTCGCATTCGTGCAGGCTCTTCGGCTCCACGAAAGACTTCTGTCCCAGCGCGGTCTCCACGGCCTGCTTGCCCGCCACCGCGCACGGATCGGTCGTCAGCACGGAGCCGGGCACCTGCTTGTACTGCGGCGGGGAGTTGTGCAGGGCCTGCACCACCTTGGTCAGCGCCGCGCGGCCGGGCGCGCAGGCGTCGCCGGCGGACTTGGTCTGGAAGGTGATCCCCAGCGACTGTTCGAACGACGTCACGACGGAGACCCAGCACGACCCTGGCTTGTCGCCGTCGACGACCAGCGGAAGGCCTTCGAGCTTCTCGACCGGGTCCTTCGACATGATCAGCTGGTCGCCGACGCGCAGCACCAATTCGACGGTCTTGCCGCCGGAGTCCTTGACGTCGACGCGGCACTCGCCCCATTCGGAGGAGGAAATGCTCGACTGGTCCGGGGCGCCGACTCCGCCGAGGGTCTTGCTGTCCAGCAGCGCGCACGGATCCACGGTGCGCAGGGCCGCCGCCTGCACGGCGGAGTCGGTGATCGGGGGCTTCGCTTCGGAGGTGGGAGAACCCGCGGCGGCGGTGCCCGCGGTCGAGCCGCCGCAGCCCGCGAGGGCGGCCAGCAGCGCCACCCCCGCGACCAGCGCCGATGCCCGGAATATTCGATTTTCGGTGATCATGCGCGGTACCGTAGCCGAGTTCGTCACCCGTTCGTGGCGAAATCTCCAAGAATGCGGACAGTCCGTGAATGATGCTCACCGGGGTTCGGGCCGCCAATAGCCGACCGCGAGCGCCGCGACGAGCAGCACCGCGCCGCCCCACGCGAACGCGCTCAGCCGTTCGTGCAGGAAAACGACCGAAAGTACAGACGCGGTAAGTGGTTCCAGCAGCGCGGACAGCGCGCCCAGCACCGGGTGGGCGCCGCCGAGGCCGCGGAAGTAGGCGGCATACGCGACGGCTGTCGGGACCACCCCGAAGTACACGGCCAGCAGCAGCACGTCGGCGCTGGCGGGCAGGCCCATGCCGAGCCACAGCGCGGCGGGCGTCAGCAGCAAACCGCCGGTCAGGCAGCCGAATGCCGTGGTAGCCAACGGATCGAGGCCGTCGACGGGCTTCGCCGTGACGAGCGTGAGCACGGCGAACCCGGTCGCCGCGAGCAGCGCGAAGCCGAGGCCTCCGGCCAGCCGGGCAGGTGACGTCGCGGTTTCCGGCGACCAGCGCAGCAGCACCAGCCCCGCGACGGCGCCGCCGACGGACACAAGCGTCCACAGTTGAGGCGCGCGACGCCGCCGCACCGCGGAAAACACCGTGAGGACAACGGGTGCGGCACCGATCGTGGTCATTGTCGCCGTGCTGACTGAGCTAAGCGCGACGGCGGCGAAGTAGCTGGCTTGGAAGAGGGCGAAGAGCGCGCCGATGAGAAGGAGACGGCGCCAGTTTTGCTTGGCGGGGAGGCGAAGTCCGCCGGTGAGGGCGACGTAGACCGCGCTCGCGGCACCGCCGATGAGCAGGCGATAGGTGGCGACGGCCAGCGGGTGCAGGCCGGCTTGCTGGGCGAGCAGCGAGCCGGACAGGCCGCCGGTTCCCCAGAGCACACCGGCTACGACGAGGGCGGCCGACGAACGGGCGCGCGAAGGTACGAGGACAGACATTGGGAAGTGGGCTCCTGCGTCGAAGGAATCGGAAATCGACGACGCGGGGCAGCGTGCATGGGCCGGTTCAGGACGTCATCCGGTGGCCGCGGGCCGGTTTCGGGCGCACGCGGCGAAAACTGCCCCGCTCAGGAGGCTGGTGGTGGGATGACGACGAGGAGCCACTGCACGGACGGGAGCTTAACCAGCGGCCGGGGCGGCGATCAACGGGTTTGTGGCCCAGCGGATTTCGCCGTCCTGCCACTGGTCGGTCGCGGTGAGCCCGATCGCGGCGGCGACGGCGGCGGAGGCCTGGTTTTCCGGGTGGATGTGGGCGATGACCGCGTCCACCGGCTGCTGGACCAGCCAGCCGACCAGCGCTCGCGCGGCTTCGGTGGCGATGCCCCGGCCCTGCCACGGAGTTCCCACCACCCAGGCGATTTCGGCGACAGCACCGCTGACCGTCGCTTGGACAGTGCCCACGAGGCCGGAATCGCGAAGCTGGATCACCCAGTTCAGCCAGCACACCGCCGGATCGGGCGAGCCCGCGGTCATCCGACGGTAGCGCGAGCGGAGAGCTGGCAAGGAGTCCGGAGCGCCGCCGATGTAGGTGTGCAAGGCCGGATCGAACAGCACTGACGCCATCTCCTCGGCATGCGAGACGGACAGCGGCAGCAGGTCCAACCGGGCGGTTTCGATGAGCTGAGCGGTAACCATGCGAGGAAGACACCCGGGCCGGTGCGGGAAACACCGGCCCGGGAAAGCAGTCTCAGTCCAGCTGCGCCAGCTGCTCGCGCAGCGTGTCCAGTCCCATGCCGCCCATCTGCAGGGCCTTGGTGTGGAACTGCTTGATGTCGAACGCCGAACCCTGCCGCGCACGGGCGTCGTCGCGGGCGGCGAGCCACAGGCGTTCGCCCAGTTTGTACGAGGGGGCCTGGCCGGGCCAGCCGAGGTAGCGGTCGATCTCGTCGCGGATGTGCGCCTGGTCGGTGATCGTGCGGGTCAGCATGAACTCCAGGCCGAGGTCCGGCGTCCACCGCGAACCCTCGTGGAATCCGGTGCCCGCCGGGATTTCCAGCTCCAGGTGCATGCCGAGGTCGACCACGACGCGGGCGGCGCGGAACAGCTGCTCGGACAGCATGCCGAGCAGGTTGCCGTCGTCCGAAAGGTAGCCGAGCTCCTCCATCAGGCGTTCCGCGTACAGCGCCCAGCCTTCGCCGTGCGCCGAGATGAACGTCATGAGCCGCTGGTACTTCGTGAGCGTCTCGGCCTGGTTGACCGCGGTCGCGATCTGCAGGTGGTGGCCCGGGACGCCCTCGTGGTAGACCGTCGAAACCTCGCGCCAGGTCGTGAATTCGTTGCGGTCCGCGGGAAGCGACCACCACATCCGGCCGGGACGGCTGAAGTCCTCGCTCGGTCCGGTGTAGTACGCGCCGACTCCGCCGCCGGGCGGGGCGATCTTGCACTCCAGCGCCATCAGCCGGTCCGGGATGTCGAAGTGCTTGCCGCGCAACGACTTCAGCGCGTCGTCGGACAGCTGCTGCATCCACGCTTCGAACTGCGGGCGGCCCTGCACGCGATAGCGCGGGTCGGCATCGAGCACCGCGGCGGCCTCGGCGGGCGTCGAGCCGGGCTTGATGCGGTTCGCGACCGCGCGCATTTCCGTTTCCAGCCGCGAGAATTCGTGCCAGCCCCACTCGTACGCCTCGCGCAGGTCCAGCTCCGCGCCGATGAAGTAGCGCGACCACAGCCGGTAGGTGTCCTCGCCGACGGCGTCCTTCACCGGGGCCTTCGGGGCGAGTTCGGCGCGCAGGAATCCGGCGAACTCCGCGAACGCCTCGTCCGCGGCCCGCGCGCCCGCGGCCAGGTCGGACTTCAGCGAATCGACCCCCGCGTCGGCGACCATGCTGGCGAAGAACCCGGGGCCGTCCTTGAGCCCTGCCCACGTGTCGCACTGCTCGGCGACCTTCGAGACCTGCCGCAGCGCCGAAACCCGTCCCTTGTCGGCCGAAGCCAGCAGCGACGCGCGAAGCCCGGCCAGCGCCTCAGGCACCTTCGGCAGCCGGGCCGCGACGTTCGCCCAGTCGTCCGCGGTGTCGGTCGGCATCAGGTCGAAAACCATCCGCAGGCTATGCACCGGGCTTTCGATCACGTTGAGCGAAGCGGCGTCGAGACCTGCGTCGTGGATCTCCAGTTCGAGGCCGATCCGTTCGCTGAACACGGCCTTCGCGACCCGCTCCCCCGCGTCCGCCGGTTCCGCGGCGGTCACCGCGGCCAGCGCGCGCCGCGCCAGCTCCGCGCGGGCGTCGTGGCCGGCGGGCGAATAGTCGGTCAGCTGGTCGTCGTAGCCCGCGACGCCGAGCATGGTGGCCGCGACCGGGTCCACGGCCACGTAATCGTCGACGTACCGGTCGCAGATCTCCGGAACGCTCTGTTCGGTGGAAGCCATGTCCGGCACGCTACCGGCCGGAGGCACCCAGAGCCCACGGAGTTACGCGCGGGCGGGCACCAGTCCGAGCCGGGTCACCACCTCGCGCGTCGCCTTGGACCGGTTGAAGGTGTAGAAGTGCAGGTCGGGCACGCCTTCGGCGATCAGTTTCTCGCACAGTTCGGTGACCCAGTCAATGCCTGCGGCGCGGAACGCCTTGGGGTCCTCGGAGAACGGTTCGAGCCGGTCGAGCAGACGCTGCGACGCGGGAGCCCCGGAGAGCTTGATCGTGGTGTGCAGCGTCCGCAGGGTGGTCAGCGGCATGATGCCGGGCAGCACGAGCGCGTCGCAGCCCGCGGCGGCGACCCGGTCGCGCAGCCGCAGGAAGTCCTCTGCCTCGAAAAACAGCTGCGCGATCGCGAAATCGGCTCCCGCGCGGAACTTGCGGACCAGGTGCTTCGTGTCCGATTCCAGGTCCGCCGAGCGCGGGTGGCCGTACGGGAACGCCGAGACGCCGACGCAGAAGTCGCCGAGCGAGCGGACCAGCTCGACCAGTTCCTCGGCGTAGGTGAGGCCTTCGGGGTGCGGAACCCAGTCGCCGTAGACGTCGCCGGGCGGGTCGCCGCGCAGGGCGAGGATGTTGCGGACGCCGACCGCCGCGTACCAGCCGATCACGTTCCGCAGTTCGGACACCGAATGGTCGACCGCCGTCAGGTGCGCCATCGGGCAGAGCGTGGTTTCGGTGGCGACGCGGGCGATGCTGCGGATGGTGCCGTCGCGGCTCGAACCGCCCGCGCCGTAGGTGATCGACATGTACGCCGGGTCCAGCGGTTCCAGCTCGCGGATGGCCTTCCACAGGACGGCCTCGTCGGCCTCGTCGCGGGGCGGGAAGAACTCGACGGAGAACGCGGGCCCGTCCCCCCGCAGCCTTTCGATCACCGACGTCATGGAGTGAAATGGTAGTGGCTCGGCTCGAGCCCCGGCAGAGCTGACGGGTGGCCTTGGCCACCCCCGCGTACCGTCAGGGGCGAACCCTCCGGGGAGGCGAGCCCATGAGCAGTGAAGACGATCTGGCCTGGGACGAAGACGTGCGCGTGGCCGTCTACCGCGCGTTCGCCTCGCGCGGCCGCCCGCCGACGGCGCCCGAACTGGCCGACGCCGCGCACGGGTCGCTCGCGGTGGCGAAACAGGCGCTGCACCGGATGGCCGACCCGAGATGGCTGTGGCTCGACGAATGCGAGCACGTGGCGCTGGCCGCGCCGTTCGCGGCGGTCCCGCTCGGGTTCGCGGTGATGGGCGAGCACACCATGTGGTGGGGCGGCTGCGCGTGGGATTCGTTCGCGATCCCGCACCTCGTCTCCGGCGAGCCCGAAGTGCTGGTGGCGACGCGCTGTCCCGGCTGCGGCGAGCCGTCCGCGCTGGTCGTGCGGCGGGACCGGCCGCCTGCGGGCGCGCAGGTCGCGTACTTCCCGGCCTCGCCCGACCAGCTCGCGGGCGACCGGGGCAAGCAGCGGCTGTACTGCGCCGAGTCCTGTGTGGACAGTCCGGGCGAGGTGCTCGGGCTCGACGCGCTGTGGCATCTCGCGAAGGACTGGTACGCGGGCTGCCTGGAACCCGGCTGGCGGCCGCGCGGACCCGCCGAGGCGGCGGAGTACTTCGCGGCGAGCAGGCGTCCTGACGCGTTCCGGAGCGGCTGAGCGCGTCTGGTGCGCCACATCCGGGGGCGCCCGGCGTGACCCCGGCCGCCCTCGTCCCGGAGGATGAAGGCATGGACGCGCCCGGATTCGACGCCGATCTCCCCGTGCACGTGGAGCGTGCGCTGGCCGATTTCCTCGGCCGGGCGGGGACCGAGATCCTGCGCACCGAGCCGAGCGTCGCGGCCGGGATCGAGGCGCTGTCCGGTTTCGTGCTGGGCGGCGGCAAGCGGATCCGCCCGACCTTCGCCTGGTGGGGCTGGCGCGGCGCGGGCGGCGCGGCCTCCGGTCCGCTCGCCGAGGGCGCGCTGCAGGCGGTCGCGAGCCTGGAGCTGATCCAGGCGTGCGCGCTGATCCACGACGACCTCATCGACTCCTCCGACTCGCGCCGCGGCAGGCCGACCGTGCACGTGGCCGCCGAGAAGCTGCACGCCGACCGCGGCTGGCTCGGTTCGCCGTCGGTGTTCGGGCTGGCCAGCGCGGTGCTGGTGGGCGACCTGGCGCTGGCCTGGGCCGACGACATGTTCGCCGAGGCCCCGCTGCCCGCGGCCACGATCGCGGCGGCCCGCCCGGCTTGGCGCGCGATGCGTACGGAAGTCCTCGCCGGGCAGTACCTCGACGTCCGTACGCAGGCAGTGGGCGACGCTTCGCCCGAGGCCGCGCTGCGGATCGACCGGCTCAAGACCGCCGCGTACACCGTCCAGCGGCCGCTGCACCTCGGCGCCTCGCTCGCCGGGGCGGACGAGCGGCTGATCGCCACGCTGCTGGAGTTCGGCGGCGACGTCGGCGTGGCGTTCCAGCTGCGCGACGACCTGCTCGGCGTGTTCGGCGACCCGTCGGTGACCGGCAAGCCCGCCGGCGACGACCTGCGCGAGGGCAAGCGCACCCTGCTCGTGGCGCTGGGCCTGCAGTTGGCCGAGGAGAAGGGCGACCACGCCGCGGCCAAGGTGATCGCCGACGCGATCGGGGCCGCCGACCTGACCAACGGCACCGTGGACCAGGTGCGCGAGGCGCTGACCTCGGTCGGCGCGGTCGCCGCGGTGGAGCGCCAGATCGACGAGCTGACCGCCTCCGCGAACGCCGCGCTGGAGCGCGCGCACCTGGCCGAGCCCGCCCCGTCGGCGCTCGCCGGACTGATCCGGCTGGCTACCCAGCGGAACTTCTGATGCGGACGGTGAACGGGCACGCCGACCACGTGGTGGTCGTCGGCGCGGGGCTGGCCGGGCTGTCGGCGACGCTGCACCTGCTCGGCGCGGGACGGCGGGTGACGCTGCTGGAACAGCAGAAGATGCCCGGCGGCCGGGCCGGGCAGCAGGACTTCGGCGCGAACGCGGTCGACACCGGGGCCAGCGTGCTGACCATGCCGGAACTGGTGGACGAAGCGCTGCACGCGGTCGGCGAATCGCTGGCCGGCACGGTGCCCCTGACCAGGCTCGATCCGGCGTACCGGGCGCGTTTCGCCGACGGCAGCACGCTCGCCGTGCACACCGACGGCGACGCGATGGAAGCCGAGATCCGGTCGTTCGCCGGTCCGGCCGAGGCGGATGGTTACCGGCGGCTGCGACGGTGGCTCACCGACCTGTACGCGGCGCAGAAGGACCACTTCATCGGCGCGAACTTCGATTCGCCGCTGGATCTGGTCCGGCCGGAACTCGTGAAGCTCGCCGCTCTGGGCGGCTTCGGCCGGTTAGGGCCGCGCGTCGCCAGCTTCTTGCGCGACGAGCGCGTACAGCGGCTCTTCTCGTTTCAGGCGCTGTACGCAGGTCTCGACCCGACGCGTGCGCTCGGCGCGTACGGCGTCATCGCGTACATGGACACTGTCGGCGGCGTCTACTACCCGAGCGGTGGCATGGGCGCGATCGCCCGCGCGATGTCCGACGCTGCGACGCGCGCTGGAGCCGAACTGCGGTTCGGTACGGAAGCCGCGTGGCTTGAACGGGTGTCGTCGCGCGTACGCGCTGTACGCACACGTTCGGGCGAGCGTATTGAGTGTGACGCCGTGGTGCTCGCGACAGAGCTTTCGGCGGCGTACCGGCTGATTGGCGCGCGGCCGCGACGCGTGCTGCCGTTGAAGTACTCGCCGTCGGCTTTCGTGCTGCACGGGCACGCGGACCGTTCGTGGCCGGAATTGGATCACCACACGATCTTCTTCGGTCAAGCGTGGGAACGGACCTTCGCCGAGATCGTCCGCGAGGGCAAGCTGATGAGCGATCCGTCGCTGCTGGTCACGCGCCCGACCGCGACCGAGCCGTCGCTCGCTGGCGACGGCGGCGAGATCGTCTCCGTGCTCGCTCCGGCCCCGAACCTGAACACCGGCCCGATCGACTGGGCGCGCGTCGGCCCGGCTTATCGCGAAGAACTGTTGCGTACGCTGGAATCGCGCGGGCTCACCGGGTTCCGCGAAACCTACATTGTGGACGAACAGCTGACTCCGACCGACTGGGCGGCGCGCGGTTTGGCTGCCGGGACACCGTTCTCGCTCGCGCACACCTTCCCGCAGACCGGCCCGTTCCGGCCCGCGAACCTGGTGCGGGCGGCGGAAAACGTGGTGCTCGCCGGATGCGGGACGACGCCGGGCGTCGGCATCCCGCCGGTGCTGATCTCCGGACGGCTCGCCGCGGAAAGGATCACCGGCCGGTGAGCGAACTCGACGCGGCTGGCATCGCCGAGCCCGCGCTGCGTGCTGCTTATACGGAATGTCGGCGCATCAACGCTTATCACGGCCGCACGTTTTTCCTTGCCACGCGGCTGCTTCCGGCACGGGCCCGGCCCGCCGCGCACGCGCTGTACGGCTTCGCGCGGATGGCCGACGAACTGGTCGACAACCCCGAGCCCGGCACCGATCCGGCGGTCGCGCTGGACAAGGTGACCGGGCTTGTCGACGAGGTTTACGACGGTCGGGTGCCGACTGATCCGGTGCTGGCCGCGCTCGCGGATACGGTGTCTCGCTACGACATCCGGCGTGATTTGGTGGATGCGTTCCTGCATTCCATGCGGATGGATTTGACGGTTTCCGAGTACGCGACTTACGCCGATCTCGGCGAGTACATCTACGGTTCGGCTTGTGTGATCGGGCTGCAGATGTTGCCGGTGTTCGGGACTGTCGTGCCGCTGGAGGAGGCTTCGCCCAGTGCGGCGGCGTTGGGGGAAGCGTTTCAGCTGACGAATTTCCTGCGCGATGTCGGCGAGGATCTCGATCGTGGGCGGTTGTATCTGCCTACCTCCGAGTTGGCGGCGTTCGGGGTGGACCGGACGGTGTTGCTGGACGCGCGGCGGAGCGGGCGTCCGGATCCTCGGGTGCGGGCGGCGCTTGCGGTGGCGGTGTCGCGGACACGGGCGGTGTATCGGCGGGCTGAGGCGGGGATTCCGTTGCTGCGGCCCGAATCTCGGCCTTGTGTGCGGACGGCGGTCACGTTGTACGAAGGTATTTTGGACGAGATCGAGGCGATGGACTACGCCGTGCTGAACCGACGCGCGGTCGTCGGCAAGGGACGGCGGCTGGCGGTCGCGTTGCCAGCCTTGGTGCGGCGGGCGGTTACTTCCAGGTCTCGATAACGCGGGCCGGTTCGGCGCTGGCGTCGTAGGAGCGCAGCCAATCCGGGGTCAGCCGGATGAGGGCGAAATCCTCGGCTAGGGCGCGGGAGCCCGGGAACTGCTCCAGATAGACCTCGCCAGCGTCTCGGCGGGCCGCACCGGATTCGATGACTACTGGGCCTTCCGCCTGGATCGAAAGGGTCCCGGTGCAGCCGATTACCGCGGCGGCGCGTGGGTTGGCGCGGAGGTTGGCGACTTTGCGCGCGGTGAGGTGGGCGTTGAACAACAACGACCCGTCCGAGGTAATGGCGAAGCTGACCAGCGCTGCTTCGGGGTGGCCGTTCGCGGCGGTGGTGGCGACGACGCCCAGCGGGTTGGCGCGGACGAAGCTGGTGAACGCCGCCAGGGTCAGAGTCTCCATGACGGTCAGGTTAGCCGGGCGCGGTGGGCGGCGACGCGTTCCCTTGTGGCGCAACGCGAAGAGCAGTACCGGCGCGGGCTTCCTCCCCCTAGGTGCGCGAAGGGTTTACCGCACGACGGCGACGCGCACAGGCCGCCGGGGACATCCTGGCGGTCGGCCAGCAGGGTGGCCAGGGCCAGCGCGGAGGACGTGATCAGCCAGGCTCCCCACGGGCCGTCGTCGGACGAGTCGACGTGCAGGTGCCAGCCGAAGTCGGCGTCGTGTGCGGTCAGGCGCGGGGGCCCGGCGTGAGCGGCGAACAGGGCGTTCAGCACATCGGCGGCCGAAGCGGCGTCGGGGGCGGCGAAGACTTCCCGCAGAGAGAGCGCGGCGGCACGTAACTCGGCGACCTCGCGGACGGAAAGCTGGAGTTGCGGTTCGCCGTGCTCGACCAGCACTGCAGCTACCGAATCCGGCGAAGGATCCGCCGTCAGCAGCACGTCGAGCAGCGCTACGGCGCGGCGGACCGCGTCTCGGGCGGAGCGGCCCGCGAAATCCGGCTGCGTTCCAGGCATAAGCCACTGTAACATCTCACCGGTGACAAGCCGTTACAGATTCGCGGCGTATCTCGCCGGGGCGACGGCCGCGCGCACTGGTGACGAACTGTCCGGTCCGGCGGTGCTGCTGCTCGGCGTGGGCGCTTCCGGGGCGGTCGCGGGGTCGACGCTGCTGGCCGGGCTCACTGTCGCGGCGGCGGTGGGCGGGCCGGTGCTGGGCGCGGTCCTGGACCGGTCGCGCACGCCTGGCCGGATCCTCGCGGTGGGGCTGATCGGGTACGCGGTGGGGTTGGCTGCGATCACTGCGCTCTTCGGGGAAGTGCCGTTTGCGCTGGTGGTCGGGATTGCCGTGGTGACCGGGTTGCTGGCACCGGCGATCGGGGGCGGGTGGACGGCGCAAGTCCCCGCATTGGTACCCGCGCAGAAACTCGGCAGGGCGAGCACGCTCGACGCGATGACGTTCACCGCGGCGGCGCTCGTCGGGCCGGGGCTCGCGGGAGTGCTCGCTACGGCGGCGGGGGCACCGGTTGCGATGGTCGTGGCCGGAGCGCTGACGTTGATCGCGGTGCCGTTCGCGTGGCGGCTCCCCCGCAACCGTGAAGAGCAACGGCCGAGATCCTTTGAAGCGGCAACGGTTCTTGCCCGCAATCCTGCGTTGCGACAGTCGACTGCGACCTCGACATTGTCGTGCGTCGGGATCGGGATGGCGTTCGTCTGCTATCCGTTGATCGGCGAGCAGCGGCTTGGCAGCGCGGGGTACGGGACGTTGTTGCTCGTCGGCTTGTCGGTCGCCTCGCTGCTGGCGAACGCGGTTCTCTCGCGACGGTCGTATTCGCCGGATCGCGCGGTGCAGTTGAGCACTGTCGCGATTGGGATTGGGCTCGCGGGGGCGGCGGTGGCGCCGAACGCGCCGCTATTGGTGCTTGCGGTGGCGCTCACTGGGATTGGCGAAGGGCCGCAACTGGCGTCGTTGTTCGCGGTTCGGCATCGGGAAGCGCCGCCGGAAATGCGGGCGCAGGTGTTCACCACCGCGGCCAGCATCAAGATCGCCGGGATAGCGCTGGGGAACGCCGTAGCCGGGCCGTTGGCCGCCTACTCCCCCGCCGTCGGGTTGGTTGCGGCAGCGGGGATGCAGGTGGTCGCGGCGGTCGCGCATCCGTTGTGGACGGTCAGAAAGCAGCTAGTCCATTAGGCGTTCCGTTGCCAGTCGGGCCGTCGTATCCCGGGACGCCGGTGCAGAGGTAGTCGCCGCATTCCTCGAATACGACATTGTCTCCGCCAACGACGTCGTTGAGTTTCCCCGCGTACAGCCGCGAGGCGTCCGGATACTGCTCATGGTGTCCGGCCAAAGCGATGACTCCGGCGATGAACGGGGCAGAAGCGCTGGTGCCGCCGACTACCGTCCAGCCGTGGAGGACTGTGGTCTCGTACACGGCGGGTCCGGTGGCGGGATCGGCTACCGCGGCCACATCGGCGACCGTCCGGCCGGGGCAGTTCGGATCCTTCTGCCACGCGGGTTTCGGGACCCAGGCTGAACATCCGCTCGACGCGCCCTTCCACACCGATTCGGTCCAGCCGCGCGCATTGTCCGCTTTGGACAATGACGTCCCACCGACCGCGACGACGCTCGCGTACACCGCGGGCGCGCTCGGCACAGCGAATCCGCCGTCACCGCTCGACGCGATGATCGCCACGCCGGGATGCCGGTAGTGCGCGGCGAAATCGCCGGACCAATGGCTTTCCGGTGCGCCGTAGCTGTTCGACACGATCGTCGCGCCGAGTTTCACGGCCGTGTCCACCGAAGTGCCGAGTGCGTCGAAGGACGCGTCGTCGCCTTCCACCAGCAGGATCTTGCACTGGGAGCAGGCGGCGGACGCCATGTCCAGGTCCAGAGCGATCTCCACTGGCCAGTCGCCCTGCCGTGGCGGAAGCGGAGTGGCATCGCCGTTCTGGTTGACTTTGCGGAAGCAGCCGTTCGCCGTCGTGCAGGGCGGGAGGCCGTAGGTTTGTCGATATACCGCCAGGTCTGCTTCGGCGGTCGGAGCGTCCCCTGCGTCGACGATGGCGATCGTCTCGTTCGCGCCGCCGGTATCAGGCAGGCGGTAGGCAGAACGCAGTTCAGCGGGGCTGTAGCCGGTGGCGCGCAAGGCAGCGCGACTGTCCACTTTGGCGTAACAGCGAGCGAAGCCCGGAGCGGCGGGGCCGCAGATGTCTCGCGGGGCGGCGGACGCGACGGACGGGATGAGCGCGCCGAGGAGAAGCAGCACAGCCAGGATGCGTTTCATCGCTCGGCCTTCCCGACGGTGTAGGCGTTGCTGATCGTCTGCGTGATCGCATTGCCCGCCAGATCCCGCGCGGTCACCTTCAGCGACGGTGACGTCCCGGCTGGCGGATTCCGCCACATCGCGACGTATTCGCCGAACAATCCGAAGACCTGCGCGGGCTGCCAGGTGGCTCCGTTGTCGACCGACACCGAAACGGTCGCCGAGGTGATCGGCGAATGCGATCCGGCACCGCTGTAAGCGGCGTGACCGACGTGCAATTCAAGTACCTGCAGCGGCGAGGACGACGTCGTGGAGAGATCGGAATCCAGCCGGTAGTCCACTGTCAGCGCGCCGAGGATCCGGCACGGCTGTGTCGGATCGGCTGCCTGGCAACGATGCGGCGGAGGGAGCGCAGCATCAGCCGCAGCCGGGTCGTATTGCAGGGTCAGCTCGGTGCGCAGTTTCCCGGCCTGGCCGACGCCGGGGATCGCGGTCCGGTCGACGTCCAGCACGCCTCGGAAAGTGGCTGGCGTCTTCGGCACCTCGACTGACGCACCGTAGGCACCGTCCTGATCGAACACTTGCTGATCGTTGCGGTACAAGGAGAAATGCAGCTGCGGTGCGTAGAACAACGGGATCGCGGTGTGGTCCGGTTCGCTGTCGCGCAATTCCGGGATGGCGACCGACACCGTGCCGCCGGAATAGCAGGCCTCGCACAACCGGTCCCGCTTCCACTGCCCGAGACCGGCGGTCAACGGACCGCGCGACCAGTCGACGGTCGTGGTGCTGCCCGGCCGGTAGGTGCGCGGATCGGCGGTCATGAGCGTGTAGGACGAGCCTTTTTGCTCGTACTGCACCCATTCCGCGGTGTGCGTGGTGCCGAGATAGTCGGTCAGAACGCCGGGGGCGGGAATGAAGAAGCCGCTCGCGCCGAGGCCGTGCCGCAGGATCACCGGGTCCACCGGGCCGCTGTCGATCGCGACCGGCATCTTGTCCGCGGGATCGGCGTACATCCGATCCCGGACCGTCGCGAGTTCACTGTCCTTTGTGGAAAATGACTGGTTCTCGGCGATGCCGTCGCTGGCGAACGAAAGATCGACGCGGTACCGGTCCTCGGGCTTGGGCGGTTTGCCTGCCCACTGCACGACGTAGTGCAGCAAGCCCTGGGCCGGCTTCGGCACCGGCCGCACGTACTGCTTGGTCGTGCTGCCCGAGATGCCGACGGCGAATCCGCGGCCGGTCGCGTCCTCGCGGAAGAAGTTGGTGGTGAGCGAAGCCTGCGTGGTCGACTTCGACGGGGCCACCTTGACCTCGGCGGTCGCGTACTTCTCTTCCACGGTCAGGGTCTGCAGATCCGGCGAATCGCCGACTGAGAACCCCTCGACCCACGAAGTCCGCGTGGCGATCACGCTGCCCGCGTTGTCGAAGTCGGAGAAGGTCGCGGACGCGGCGTAATGCCCCTCGGGAACCGCGATCCGGGTGACGCCGTCGACGTCGACGTGCCGCAGCAGCTTGGCCGCGGAATCGGTGTTGATCAGCGACACGATGCCGTTGACCGATCGGCCCTGCAGGTCGAGCAGGCGGAGTTCGAGGATCTTCATCGGATACCGCGGCTGCTGTTCGCGGGGCGCGCCGGCCAGCCGGATGGTCGCGGGCAGCGCGCTGCTGCCTGCCGGACGTCCGGCGGCGGCGTCGTCGGCGAGGCGTCGGTGCAGGTCAGCGGTGAATTCCGCGGCCGAAGCGAGGTAGCCGGTCGCGGTGTTCCCGGCGGACGAGGTGAGCGTGATGCCGGGCAGTGTCGTGGGAGCCGAGCCAGCGGGGAACGTCAGCTCAAGGGGCGTCTTCCCGGGCTGCAGCCGGGCCAGCGCGGTGACGTCGAAGAGCGATTTGTCCAGCCGTCCGAGAAACGGAACGGCCTCGCCCGGAATGACATACCGGTCGCCGCCGTCGCTTTGATACGACTGAAAAGCGGTGCGCGGCGGCGACGAAAAAGCGTAATTCGTACCGCCGTTCGGTCCCGGGAAAACCGTCAGCCGGTCCCCCGTCGGCAAAGCCACTTCCCGCGCTTGCGGTGCCGCTGCCGCGAAGGGCGCGGCCGCCGCGGATGGTGCTGCCACCGCGGAACTGCCCAGCACCAGCGCGATCGACGCGATCGCGCGGCGTCTTCCGGAAACCCGTCCTCCCATGCCCGATGCTCCTCTCCAGCATGCGGCAGAGCAGGATTTTCAGGACGGTTCCCGAGGATGGACTGGACCAATTGACCGCGTCAACGACAACCGCGATTTCTGTCCGGAAGGGCGATTGTTGTCAGCCCTTCGGCGAGCAACGCGGGAAGGGTCTAGAACGCCATCGCCTGCGCGCGCCGCTTGACCTCGGTCCCGTGGCTGGTGCGCAGCGCGTTGATCGGCGTGCTGCCCGGGAGCGTGTCGTCGGCGGTGAAGAGCCAGCGGAGCATCTCGGTGCGGCTGAACCCGGAGTCGGCGAGCACGGTGATCGTGCCGCCCAGCCCCTTGACGATGCCGTCCTTCACGAAGAAGGCGGCGGGCACGCAGAGTTCGCCCTCGCGCCGGACAGCGATCAGCTCGCCGTCCCGCAGCATCTGGCGGACCTTGTTGGCCGACACCCCCA
This sequence comes from Amycolatopsis sp. NPDC003676, assembly GCF_053587275.1. Lineage (NCBI taxonomy): Bacteria > Bacillati > Actinomycetota > Actinomycetes > Pseudonocardiales > Pseudonocardiaceae > Amycolatopsis > Amycolatopsis sp. NPDC003676. The sequence goes on along the minus strand of NZ_JBSFNS010000043.1, from coordinate 18,490 downwards.
ATGCGGCCGCCACCTCCGGCAACGGCTTGACCGCGACCTCGGTGTCGAGGATGTCGTCGGCGACAGGAATCCCACTCACACGTGACACTGTGCCACATTCCCCCGTCCGGCCCACTGCTACGCACGGGTGACCCGCCCCGCCGCGCGGGTCCTTCCGTACGATTGCCCACCGTGACGCGCACCCAGCCCAGCCTCGTCGGCACCCTGCTCGAACGCCGGTACCGCGTTGACCAGCTGCTGGCCAGGGGCGGGATGTCGGCCGTCTACCGGGGCCTCGACACCCGCCTCGACCGGGCGGTGGCGATCAAGATCATGGATCCGCGCTTCGCCGACGACCGGTCGTTCGTCGACCGGTTCGTGCGCGAAGCGCGTTCGGCCGCCCAGCTGCATCACCCGAACGTGGTCGCCGTGCACGACCAGGGCTTCGACACCCCGGCGGGCCAGGACACCGGCCTCGCCTTCCTGGTGATGGAGCTGGTCAACGGCGGCACGCTGCGCGACCTGCTGGACGAGCAGGGCCAGCTGGACGTCTCGCTCGCGCTGAGCGTCGCGGAGCCGGTGCTGGCCGCGCTGGCCGCCGCACACGCCGCCGGGCTGGTCCACCGCGACGTCAAGCCCGAGAACGTGCTCATCGGCCGCAGCGGGCAGCTGGCGGGCGGCGTCGTGAAGGTCGGCGACTTCGGCCTGGTCCGCGCGGTGGCCAGCGCGGGCACCACGAGCTCGAGCGTCATCCTCGGCACCGTGGGCTACCTGGCCCCCGAACAGGTCGCCACCGGCGACACCACGGCCCGCAGCGACGTCTATTCGGCGGGCATCCTGCTGTACGAGATGCTCACCGGCCGCCTGCCCTACACCGGCGACACCGCGATCTCGGTCGCCTACCGGCACGTGAACGACGACGTGCCCCGCCCGAGCGAACTGCGCCCGGACCTGCCGCCGGTGCTCGACGACCTGATCCTGCGCGCCACCCGCCGCGACCCGGAGCAGCGCCCGGCCGACGCCGGCGAGTTCCTGGCGCAGCTGCAGGCCGCGCGCGCCGAACTGGGGCTGCAGCCGGTCGCGGTGCCGGTGCCCCCGCCGCCGGACGGCGACCGGGTGTCGGACGTCGAACGCACGCTCCCGAACATCCCGGCGGTCCAGCAGAACGTCCCGCTGGGCCAGCAGACCATGCCGGTCTCCGGGCCGCGTGGCACGCGCGCCATGACCCGCGCCGTGCCCGCCGCGCCTCCCCCGGCCGGGCCGCCGCACGCCGGGCCGCCAGTCCCAGCTCCGGAGGAGCCGCGGAAACCCCGTGACAAGCGCAAACTGATCGCGCTGGCGATCGCCGGGGTGCTGGTGCTCGGCGGGCTGATCGGCGCGTTCGCGTTCATCCTCAGCGATTCCAAGGTCACGACCACGACCGTGCCGAAGCTCGCCGGGCTGACCCAGGCCGAGGCGGGCGACCAGCTGCGCGCGGCGAAGCTGAACCCGCGCTACAGCCAGGAATTCGACAACACCGTCGACGCCAACAAGGTCATCAAGGTGGATCCGGCGCCGGGCACCACGCTCGACCAGGACGCCACCGTGTCCGTGGTCGTGTCGAAGGGCAAGCCGAAGGTGCCGAACATCCAGGTCGGCACCGCGCTGGACACCGCCACGAAGGCGATCCAGGAGCAGAAGCTCACCGTCGTCCAGGGCACTCCGGAGTACAGCGACACCGCGCCGCAGGGCACCGTCGTGAGCGTGAGCCCGGCGGCGGGCACCCCGGTGGACATCGGCGGCCAGGTGACGCTGGTGCTGTCCAAGGGCCCGGAGCCGCTTCCGCCGGTCCCGGACGTCACCGGGCGGTCCAAGGCCGAGGCGTTCCAGATCCTCCAGCAGGCCGGATTCCAGCCGCAGGACGGCGGCGAGGAGTTCTCGCAGAGCGTGCCCGCGGGCGCGGTCACCCGCACCGACCCGGGCGCGGGCTCGGCGGGGACCAAGAAGGTCAAGGTCTACGTCTCGAACGCGGTGCAGGTCCCGGACGTCCGGTACCGCACCTTCGACCAGGCCGCGGACCTGCTCAAGCAGGCCGGGCTCGACGTCGACCGCAAGGGCGGCGACGGCAACGGCCACGGGCACGGCGGCGGTGGCTTCAACTTCGTCCTGGAGCAGGACCCGGCCCCCGGCTCGTTCGTGCCCAAGGGCACCAAGGTCAAGATCCGGGGGATCGGCGGATGATCGGCAGCCGCGGCCGGGTCACCGGCACCGTCGGGCCCGGGCTGATCGGCGAGGTGCTGCTCAGCGTCCGCGGCGGCACCGAGGCCTTTTACGCCTACCCGGCCGAGCCGGACACCACCTTCGCCGTCGGCACACCCGTTCTGGTGGTCGATTTCGAGCCTCCGCGCACGGTCTACGTGGAAAGGTGGCAACCGTTGCGCGCTTGACCGCGTCGCAGTGCTGACGGCGCCTGAGCGCCGTGCCAGCTGAATACGGAAAGTGCGGCGAGGGCTATGGAAATCTGGGTCATCGTGGTGATCGCGGTCGTGGCCGTGATCCTGCTGTTCGGGCTCCTGCGGATCCTGTACAAGGTGGCGGAGCCGAACGAGGCGCTCATCATCTCCGGCTGGGGCGTCCGGGTCGAGCGCACCGAAACGGCCGACAGCCTCGGGTTCAAGATCATCACCGGCCGCGGCGTGAACGTGCTGCCGGGCTTCCAGACCGCGCGCAGGCTGTCGCTGGACACCCGAGGGGTGAACCTGCAGGTCTCGTGCGTGACGAAACAGGGTCTTCCGGTCACCGTGCGCGCGGTCGTGATCTACAAGGTCGGCGACGATTTCGCCTCGATCGCGAACGCCGCCCGCCGGTTCCTCGACCAGCAGAAGGGCATGAACGACACCATCCACGAGCTGTTCTCCGGGCATCTGCGCTCGATCGTGGGCGGGCTGACCATCGAGGAGATGATCCACAACCGCGACGCGCTGACCGGCGAGGTCCGCCAGTCGTCGGCGACCGAGATGATCAAGCTCGGGCTGATCGTGGACTCGCTGCAGATCCAGGAGATCGACGACGAGTCCGGCTACATCGTCAACCTCGGCAAACCGCACGCGGCCGCGATCGCCGCCGCGGCGCGGATCGCCGAGGCGCAGCGCGACCAGGAGGCCACCGAGGCCGAGCAGATCTCCGCCGCGCGCAAGGCGGGCGCGATCCGGGAAAGCCAGATCCAGCAGGCCGGTTACCAGGCCGAGGTGGACCAGGCCAAGGCGAAGGCGAGCCAGTCCGGTCCGCTGGCCGAGGCGACCGCGCGCCAGGAGGTCGTGGTCCAGGAGACCAGGGCCGCGGAGCTGGAAGCGGCGCTGTCCGAGCAGCGGCTGCAGTCGCAAGTCCGCAAACCGGCCGACGCGAAGGCGTACGAAACGCGCACCACGGCCGACGCGGAACGCGACGCGCAAATCGCCCGCGCGCAGGCACAGGCGAAGGAAACCGAGCTGCGGGCGGGCGCGGACGCGACCCGGGTCAAGACCGCGGCGGACGCCGAAGCGCAGGCGACGAAGGCCCGCGCGGAAGCCAGCGCGAGCGCGACGAAGGCCACTGGTGAGGCCGAAGCGGCCGCGGCCAAGGCGAAGGGCCTCGCGGACGCGGAGGCGGCGAAGGCCAAGGGTCTGGCCGAAGCCGAAGCGGCGAAAGCGAAGGGGCTCGCCGAGGCCGAGGCGATCAAGGCGCGCGCGGCCGCACTGGCGGAGAACCAGGAGGCTGTGGTAGCACAACAGCTGGCCGAGCGCTGGCCGGAGATCGTCGAAGCCGGCGCGCAGGCCTTCAGCAATGTCGACCACATGGTGGTCCTGAACGGCGCGGACGGGATGTCGGACATGTTCACCAAGGCGCTCTCCCTCGGCGGCACGGGCCTCGGCCTCGCCCGCCAGCTGATGGACGCCATGGGCACCAAGCAGTCCGGTTCCGACGGCAGTCTCGCCCCTCGCGAGGACTGATGAGCTTCTTCACGGACGGTCCTCGCGAGCGACCCCTGTTCCCGGTCCGGGAGCAGGAACTGTTCGGCTACGAGGGCCGTCCGTGGACGGGCCCGCCCGCCGACCACATCGTGCCCGCGCTGGTGCCGTGGCCGACGCCGCTGGGCCGGTCCGAGCGCACCATCGTGGCGCTGCGCGCGATCGAGGTGTGGCCGGAGGCGATGACGCTGCGGATCGCGGTGTACTCGCGCGACCGCATGGACGGCGCGCCGCTGATCGGCCACCGGCGGATCCCGGACTACAACTCGCTGCTGGTCGGCGTGCTGTTCCCGGACGGCGGCCGGGCCAGCTCCGAAACCGTTTCGGTGCCGAGCGCGGGCGAACCGCACGAACCGGTGCTGCGCGTCGAGGACGGCAGCGGGTCGGAGTTCCGCTACGAGCACCCGGTCTTCGTGTGGCCGCTGCCCAGCGCCGGTCCGGTGAAGCTGATCGTGCAGTGGCTCGACCGCGAGATCCCGGAAACGCACACCAAACTCGACGGCGGACGGCTGCGCGCCGCGGCGCACGAAGCCAGCGAACTGTGGCCGGGGCTGCCGAAGCGGCCGGGCAACGGCGTCGCGATGCGCCAGATCGCTGCCGAGGTCAACGACTCCGCCGGGCCCGGCCTGCCGCAGCGGCAGCCGCGGCGTGCCCCGGGCGAGTGAAATCCCGGGGAATTAGCGTCCCCGAAACATAACGGCCGTCCGCCGGTCATACCCGAGTAGTGTCGTGACATTCGCCCTCGACATTCGCACTCGACGCCGGACGTTGGAAGGTGGACCATGGCAGCTGCTTCGCTCAGCTCGCTCGATGTCGCTTTTCTTTGCCTCTCCAGGGAAACCGCGCCGATGCAGATGGGCGTGGCCCTGGTCTTCGCGCCGGAGGAGCCGATCGATCCGGACCGGCTGGCCGCGCTGCTCGCCCGCCGGGCGGCGGAGATTCCGCCGCTGCGCCGGAAAATCCGCGCCGGGCTGTTCCCGCCCGGCTCCGCGACCTGGGTGGACGACCCGGATTTCCGGGCAGTGAAACACATTCACCACCACCGGCTGACCACGCTGTACGACCCGGACCCGCTCCCGGAGTTCGCGGCGAGGTGGATCGCCGAACCGCTCGACCCGCACCGTCCGTTGTGGGAACTCACTGTGGTGACAGGTTTTCCGGACGGAACCTTCGCGATCTTGCTAAAACTCCACCACGCGCTCACCGACGGCGCGGGCGCGTACGCCGTCACGGTAGGACTCCTAGACGGATTGCCGCTTCCCGAGCCCGCGCCGGCGGTCCCGCAGCCGCGCTCGCCGATGGACGCGGTGCGGGATACGTTGGAGACAGCGGGAATCGCGTCGTCGGTGGTCCGCGCGGCCCGTCCGCCGTGCCTGCCGCTGGCCGCACCCGCCACCGCCGAACGGCGCCTCGGTTTCGCCCGGCTGGCCTCAGCCGATCTTCGCCGGATCCGGCGAACGCACGGCGGGACCACGAATGACGTCGTGCTCGCGGTGTTGTCCGGCGCGTTGCGCGAATGGCTGATCAATCGCGGCATTCGCGCGGCGGGACGTTCCGTGCGCGCGCTGATTCCCGTGAGCGTGCGCGGGAGAGCGGCCGAGCAATGGGGCGGGAACAAGCTTTCTGGCTATTTGTGCGATTTGCCGATCGGAATGGACGATCCGGTGCGGCGGCTGGCCGAAGTGCGCGCCGAGATGACGCGCAACAAAGCCGCCGGGCCTTCCCGCGGCGCCGGCGCTTTCCCGCTGCTGGCCGACCGGATGCCCGCCGCGCTGCACTGGCTGGGCACGCGAACCGCCGGGCTGGCCGCGCCGCTGCTGTTCGACCTGGTGGTGACGACCGTTCCGGTGCCGCCCGCCCGGCACGCGCTGGCCGGAGCACCTCTGACGGAGGTCTACCCGTTCGTGCCGCTGGCCCCGCATCAGGCGGTGGGCATCGCGGTGGCGCCTTATCGCGACAGTGTCCACATCGGACTGCAGGCGAACGCGGACGCGGTTGCCGATCTCGGTTCGCTGCGCGACGCGGTGGCCAAATCGGCGGCGGAACTGCTGGACGCCTCGTGAGTGTTTATCCCGGTTAGAACCGGGATAAACACTCACGAGCTGTCTCAGCCGCGCAGCATCTCCGCGACCAGGAAGGCCAGCTCCAGCGACTGCTGGGTGTTGAGCCGGGGGTCGCACGCGGTCTCGTAGCGGCCGGAGAGGTCGACGTCGGAGATTTCCTGCGCCCCGCCGAGGCATTCGGTGACGTCCTCGCCGGTCAGCTCGACGTGGATGCCGCCGGGGTAGGTGCCGAGCTTGTGGTGCACCTCGAAGAAGCCCTGGACCTCGTCGACGATGCGGTCGAAGTGCCGGGTCTTGTAGCCGGTGGACGACTCGTGCGTGTTCCCGTGCATCGGGTCGCACTGCCAGATGACCTTGTGCCCGGACGATTCGACCTTCTCCACGATCGCCGGCAGCACCTCGCGGACCTTGCCGTTGCCCATCCGGGAGATGAGCGTGAGCCGTCCCGGTTCGTTGCGCGGGTCGAGCCGCTCGACGTACTCGAGCGCCTGCTCGGGCGTGGTCGTCGGGCCGATCTTGAGCCCGATCGGGTTCGACAGCAGCTCGGCGAACGCGATGTGCGCGCCGTCGAGCTGCCGGGTGCGCTCGCCGATCCACAGGAAGTGCGAGGACAGGTTGTACAGCTTCGGGTTCGCCGCGTCGGCCTGGTCCAGCCGCAGCATCGCGCGCTCGTAGTCGAGCAGCAGCGCCTCGTGGCTGGCGAAGATCTCGGTGTACTGCAGCGAGGTGTCGGTGACGCCGCAGGCGTTCATGAACCGCAGCCCGCGGTCGATCTCGGCGGCGAGCGCCTCGTACCGCTCCCCCGCCGGCGACGAGGACACGAAGTCCTTGTTCCAGTCGTGCACCTGGTGCAGGTCGGCCATGCCCGCCCCGGTGAGCGCCCGGACGAGGTTCATCGCCGCGCCGGCGTTCGCGTAGGCGCGGATCATCCGGCCCGGGTCCGGAACCCGCAGCTCCGGCTTGGCGACGAGCGAGTTGATGATGTCGCCCCGGTAGACAGGCAGCCCGAGCGCGTCGGTGCCCGACGAACGCGGCTTCGCGTACTGGCCCGCGATCCGCCCGACCTTCACCACCGGCAGGCTGGCCCCGTAGGTGAGCACGACGGCCATCTGCAGCAGCGTGCGCAGATTGGCCCGGATGTGCGGTTCGGTGTTGGACTCGAACGTCTCCGCGCAGTCGCCGCCCTGCAGCAGGAAGGCCTCCCCGCGAGCCACCATGGCGAGCCGGCTCTTCAACCGGTCGATCTCCGCGGGCACGGTGATCGGCGGCACGCTCTCCAGCACGCCGCGCACCCGCTTGGCCAGCGCGACGTCGGGCCACTCCGGCTGCTGCGCGGCAGGCAGCGACAAGGCGGTGTCGAGGCGGTCCCGCAGCTCAGGAGGCAGGGGCGGCAGCTCGGGGAGAGTGTCTACGGGAACGTCGACTGTCCAGTTCACGCGTCTCAGGATAGGGTCTGCCGCCTTTGCCCGGGGCGGTGGGCGTCGAGGGTCACGCGTCCGGGGAGTCTTGGCGGGAGCGGGTGCCGAATCGGTCGGCGGCTCCAGTTTCCCGCGAACCGTGTCGGCCGGGTCACATCGGCTGGAAGTTGACATCGGTGTCAACGAATAGCGTCGGTTTCGGACAGACCGAGATGCGGGAGGAACCGGCAGATGAGCACAGCCTTGGGATACCGATCGTTCGGCGCGGCCGAGGTCCAGGAGTTCTTCGAACGGCCGGATCCGACGCCCGGTCCCGCGGAAGTTCTGGTCCGGGTGGCGGCCGCGGGAGTGAATCCGCTCGATCATCTCCTGCGGGCCGGACAGGTCCCCGATCTGAACGGCCATCTGCCGTTTCCTCAGGTCATCGGGATGGAAGCAGCGGGAACCGTGCTCAAAACGGGGAAAGACGTGACCGGGCTCGAGATCGGCGACCGGGTCACCGGGTTCGCGTTGACCGGGGCGGGCACTTACGCGGAAACCACGCTGCTCCTCGGCGAATCCACCGCCCGGATCCCCGACTCGCTGCCGTGGGCCTGGGCGGCGACTATCCCCGTCGCGGGCACCACCGCGCTCGACGTGCTCGACCAGCTCGACCTGCCGAAGGGCGCGTCGCTGCTGGTGAACGGGATCGGCGGCGGAGTCGGGATCGCGGTGGCGCAGCTCGCGCGGGATCGCGGGCTCGTCGTGACGGGTACGGGCAGCACAGCCAAGCGCGATCTCGCGACGAAGTACGGCGCGGCTTTCGTCGACTACACGGCGGGCAGCGTCGTGGGCAACTTCGACGCCGTAGTCGACACGGTCGGCGGTCAGTCCCTGCGCGAAGTCGCGCCATTGGGAAAGAAGCTCATCGCGGTCGGAGACCCCTCAGTGACCGAACTCGGCGGCGAGTTCGTCCATCGTCGCCTCGATCGGGCAAGTCTGGAGAGGGTCGCGGAGCTGATGGTCGAAGGGCGGCTCGATCCGCACATCACCGGGACCTACCCGCTCGCGCGAGCGCAGGAAGCACTGGCGCTTGTCGAGTCCCGTCACGCAAAAGGCAAGCTGGTCATCAGCGTCTAGCACGAACTCCCCGCGCCCTGCCGGTATCGCGTGTTCGCCTCGATCAACACGTCCAGGGCATCCCGGGCCTCGGCGAGGCGGGCCATGTCGGCGGTCAGCCGGTCCCGCTCCCCCACCATCGTGGTGAAAGCGTCTTCGATCACGCCCTCGTCGTCGCTGTGTACGCAGGGCAGCAGCCGGGCGATCACCTTGCTGTTCAAGCCTGCGTCGAACAGCCGGCGGATCAGTTCGATCCGTTCGACCTCCGTCGCGAGGTAGTGCCGCTGTCCGCCCGCGGACCGGGTGCTCTGCACCAGGCCCTGCTGCTCGTAGTACCGCAGCGAGCGGGCGCTGACTCCGGTCTTCCGGGCTAATTCGCCAATCCGCACAGAACCCAGCTTAAAGAAACGGGCCCCGGCGCGCCGTTGCGCCGGGGCCCGAGCCAGGGTTCGATCACACCACCGCGAGCGGCAATGCGGTCGGGTGCACGGGAGCAGGAAGATCCGAAGCGCCCGTCAGGAAGGTGTCCACGGCAGCCGCGACCGAGCGGCCTTCCGCGATGGCCCACACGACCAGCGAGGCGCCGCGGTGGGCGTCTCCGCAGACGAAGACTCCTGGGGTTTCCGTTTGCCAGTCCGAGCCGCACGACAGGGTGCCCCGGCGGGTCAGGGTCAGGTCCAGGCCTTCCAGCAGCGGCATTTCCTCGACGCCTTCGAAGCCGATCGCCAGCAGGACCAGGTCCGCGGGCAGCGTTTCGACCTCGTCGTTCACCGGGAGCACCTCGCGGCGGCCGGTTTCCGGGTCCTTCTGCACGCGGACTTCCTGCAGTTCCACGGCTTTCACGCGGCCGTTGCCGTCGTCGACGAACCGCTTGACCGCCACGGCGAACTTCCGCTCGCCCGCTTCCTCGTGCGCGGGATAGGTGCGCAGGATGTACGGCCAGGTCGGCCACGGGGACCGTTCGTCGTCGCGGGTTTGCGGCGGCGTCGGGTACTGGTCGAGCTGGGTGACCGACAGCGCGCCCTGGCGGGTGGCGGTGCCGTAGGAGTCCGCGCCGGTGTCGCCGCCGCCGATGATCACGACGTGCTTGCCGTTCGCGTCGACCGGGGACGGGCCGTCGCCTTCCACGAACTTGTTGGCCGGCACCAGATGTTCCATCGCCAGGTGGATCCCGTCGAGCGAACGGCCCGGCGTGGTGCGGTCGTCGCGGCCGCGCAGGGCACCGACGGCGAGCACGACCGCGTCGTACTGCGCGCGCAGGTCTTCCACCGACAGGTCGACGCCGACCTCGCAGCCGGTGACGAACTTCGTGCCCTCCTTGCGCAGCTGCGCCAGGCGCCGGTCGAGGACCTTCTTCTCCATTTTGAACTCGGGAATTCCGTACCGAAGCAGGCCGCCGAGCCGGTCGTCCCGCTCGAACACGGTGACCTCGTGGCCCGCGCGGGTCAGCTGCTGCGCCGCGGCGAGCCCGGCCGGACCCGAGCCGACGACGGCCACCTTGCGGCCCGAGGACACCTCGGCCACCTGCGGCTGCACGTATCCGGCTTCCCACGACTGCGTCGCGATCGTCTCTTCGACGCGCTTGATCGCGACCGGCCCGCCGGACAGCGGCGAGATCGACAGCACGCAGCCCGCCTCGCACGGCGCCGGGCACAATTTCCCGGTGAATTCCGGGAAATTGTTGGTGGCGTGCAAGCGATCGCTGGCCGCCGCCCAGTCGCCGCGGCGGACGAGGTCGTTCCATTCCGGAATCAAATTGCCCAGCGGACAACCGGAGCCGCCGGAATGGCAGAACGGGATGCCGCAGTCCATGCATCGCGACGCCTGCGTGCGCACCTGCTCGTTGCGCTCTTCCGGCGAGACGTCCGCATAGACCTCGCCCCACGAGGAAAGCCGTTCCTCGTAAGACTTTTTCTTCGGCTCTTGCCGTTCGTGCTTCAGAAAACCGGTGGGGTCAGCCACGAGCTGCCTCCATGATCGCTTCGTCGACATCGCGGCCGGCAGCACGCGCCGCCTTCGCCGCATCGAGGACCCGCTGGTAGTCGCGCGGCATCACCTTGGTGAACGCCGCCGAGCGCCGGGTCCAGTCGCCCAGGAGCGACGCGGCCACGGCCGAGCGGGTGAGGTCGTGGTGCTGCTGCACGATCTGCTTGAGCCAGGCCAGATCCTCCGGGTCCGGCCGAAGCAGGTCCACCATGTCCTGGTTGACCTTCGCGCGGTCCAGATCGAGCACGAACGCGCTGCCGCCGGACATCCCGGCCGCCAGGTTCCGCCCGGTCGGGCCGAGCACCACCGCGCGGCCGCCGGTCATGTACTCGAACGCGTGGTCTCCCACGCCCTCGGCCACGACCGTCGCGCCGGAGTTGCGGACGCAGAACCGTTCGCCGACCTGCCCGCGCAGGAACAGTTCGCCGGACGTCGCGCCGTAGGCCAGCGTGTTGCCCGCGATCGTCTGCTGTTCGGCGGCGAAGCTCGCGTCCGGATGCGGGCGGACCACGATCCGGCCGCCGGACAGGCCCTTGCCGACGTAGTCGTTGGCGTCGCCGACCATTTCCAGCGTGATGCCGCGCGGCAGGAACGCGCCGAGCGACTGCCCGGCCGAACCGGTGAGCAGCACGTGGATCGTGCCGTCCGGCAGGCCCTCGCCGCCGTAGCGGCGCGTGATTTCCGAGCCCAGCAGCGTGCCGACGGTGCGGTTCACGTTGCGCACCGGCAGTTCCAGGCGCACCGGGTGCGCGTCTTCCAGCGCCGCCTCGGCGAGCTGGATGAGCGTGCGGTCGAGTGCGTGCGCCAAGCCGTGGTCCTGCTCGCGCACGCGCCGCTTCGAGCCGCCGTACGGCGTTTCCGCGGGCATGTCGAAGACCGGGCCGAGGTCGAGCCCGGAGGCCTTCCAGTGCTGCACGGCCTCGTCGGTGTCGAGCATCTCGGCGTGCCCGATCGCCTCGTCGAGCGTGCGGAATCCCAGCTGTGCCAAGGTTTCCCGCACTTCTTCGGCGACGAACTCGAAATACCGCACCACGTGGTCGGCCTGTCCGGTGTAGCGCTTGCGCAGCTCCGGGCTCTGCGTCGCGACGCCGACCGGACACGTGTCGAGGTGACAGACGCGCATCATGATGCAGCCCGCGACCACCAGCGGCGCCGTCGCGAAGCCGTATTCCTCGGCACCGAGCAGCGCCGCGATCACGACGTCGCGGCCGGTCTTCATCGCACCGTCCACCTGCACCGTGATCCGGTCGCGCAAACCGTTGAGCAGCAACGTCTGCTGCGTTTCGGCGAGCCCGATCTCCCACGGCGTTCCGGCGTGCTTGAGCGAGTTCATCGGCGACGCGCCGGTTCCGCCGTCGTGCCCGGAAATCAGCACGACGTCCGCGTGCGCCTTGGACACGCCCGCCGCGACCGTGCCGACACCCAGCGAGGACACCAGCTTCACGTGGATGCGGGCCTTCTCGTTGGCGTTCTTGAGGTCGTGGATCAGCTGCGCCAGGTCCTCAATGGAATAGATGTCGTGGTGCGGCGGCGGGGAAATCAGCCCGACGCCCGGCGTCGAATGCCGCGTGCGCGCGATCCACGGGTACACCTTGTTCGGCGGCAGCTGCCCGCCTTCGCCCGGCTTCGCGCCCTGCGCCATCTTGATCTGGATGTCGTCCGCGTTCACCAGATACTCGCTGGTGACCCCGAACCGGCCCGACGCGACCTGCTTGATCGCGCTGCGCCGCTGCGGGTCGTACAGCCGTTCCGGGTCTTCGCCGCCCTCGCCGGTGTTGGACCGGCCGCCGATGCGGTTCATCGCGATGGCGAGAGTTTCGTGCGCCTCGGCCGAAATCGAGCCGTACGACATCGCCCCGGTGTTGAACCGGCGCAGGATCGCCGACGCGGGCTCGACCTCGTCCAGCGGGATCGGCTCGCGCGCGCCGTCGCGGAACTTGAACAGCCCGCGCAGCGTGCCGCCCTCGCGGTAAAGCCGGTGCACCTCTTCGGTGTACTGGCGGTACACCTCGTCGCGGCCGGTCTTCGACGCGTGCTGCAGCAGGAACACCGTCTCCGGCGTGAACAGGTGCAGCTCGCCCTCGCGGCGGTACGCGTATTCGCCGCCGGTCTCGAGTCCACGGTGGACCCGATCGGTCGGGTTGTCCGGGTACGCCCGGCGGTGCCGCACCGCGACCTCTTCGGCGAGCACCTCCATGCCGACGCCGCCGAGCTTCGACGACGTTCCGGTGAAGTACTCGTCGAGCAGTTCCTGGCTCAGGCCAAGGGATTCGAACACCTGCGCCGCGGTGTACGCGCCGACCGTGGAAATGCCCATTTTGGACATGATCTTCAGGACGCCCTTGACGAGCGCCTGCACGTAGCTGCGGATCGCCTTCGCCGGTTCGATGCCGGTGATCGCGCCTTGGCTGATCATGTCTTCGATGGTTTCGAAGGCCAGATACGGGTTCACCGCCGCCGCGCCGTAGCCCAGCAGCAGCGCGATGTGGTGCACCTCGCGGGCGTCGCCGGTCTCCACGACCAGCGCGACGCGCAGCCGTTCCTTGGTGCGCACCAGATGGTGGTGCACCGCGGAAACCAGCAGCAGCGACGGGATCGGCGCCATCCGGTGGTCGGAATCGCGATCGGACAGCACGAGCGTGCGCGCGCCCGCCGCGATCGCCTCGGACGCGTCGCGCCGCACCCGCTCGATCGCCGCCGCCAGCGCTTCTGCCCCGCCGTCCACTTCGTACAGTCCGGAAAGGACACTGCAGGCGAAACCGGGCAGATCGCCGTCGTCGTTGATGTGGATGAGCTTGGCCAGCTCGTCGTTGTCGATCACCGGGTACGGCAGGTTCAGGTGCCGGCACGACGCGGGTCCGGGAGCGAGCAGATTGCGCTCCGGCCCCATGATCCGGCTCATCGACGTGACGAGCTCCTCGCGGATCGCGTCCAGCGGCGGGTTGGTCACCTGCGCGAAGTTCTGCTTGAAATAGTCGTACAGCAGCCGGGACCGCTTGGACAGCACGGCGACCGGGGTGTCCGACCCCATCGACCCGATCGGCTCGGCCCCGTTGGCGGCCATCGGCGCGAGCAGGATCTTCAGTTCTTCTTCGGTGTAGCCGAAAGCGAGCTGGCGGCGCAGCACGGAATCGTGGCTCTGCACCACGTGGTCGCGGTCGGGCAGCTCGGCGATCTTGAGCAGCCCGGCGTGCAGCCAGTCGCTGTACTGCTGCTTGCGCGCCAGCGCGGACTTGACCTCTTCGTCGTCCACGATCCGGCCCGCCGCGGTGTCCACGAGGAACATCCGGCCGGGCTGCAGCCGGCCCTTCGCGACGACGTTTTCCGGTGCTACGTCAAGGACTCCGGCCTCGCTCGCCAGAACGACGCGGCCGTCGGCGGTGTGCCACCAGCGCGCCGGGCGCAGGCCGTTGCGGTCGAGCACCGCGCCGACGAGCGTGCCGTCGGTGAAGGTGACGCACGCCGGGCCGTCCCACGGTTCCATCAAACTGGCGTGGAACTGGTAAAAAGCCCGCCGTTCCGGATCCATCGAGGTGTGGTTCTCCCACACCTCCGGGATCATCATCAGCACCGCGTGCGGCAGCGAGCGGCCCGCGAGATGGAGCAGCTCCAGCACCTCGTCGAAGGACGCCGAGTCCGACGCGTCGGCCGAGCAGATCGGGTACAGCCGCGAAAGATCGCCGGGAAGCAGGTCCGATTCGAGCAGTGCTTCGCGGGCGCGCATGCGGTTGCGGTTGCCGCGGATCGTGTTGATCTCGCCGTTGTGCGCCACGAACCGGAACGGGTGCGCGAGCGGCCACGACGGGAAAGTGTTGGTGGAGAACCGGGAGTGCACGAGCGCGATCGCGCTGGCGAGCCGGGAATCGCGCAGATCCGGGAAGAACCGCGGCAGCTGCTCGGGCGTGAGCATGCCTTTGTAGACGATCGTGCGCGCGGACAGCGAAGGGAAGTACGTGCCGCAGCCGGAAGCGAGGCTTTCGTGCTCGACGCGCTTGCGCAGGCAGAAGGCCAGCCGGTCCAGCTCCAGGCCGGTTTCGCCGTGCGGGGACGACACGAACAGCATCGCGAAATGCGGCATCACCGAACGCGCGGTGGGGCCGATCTCCGCGCCGTCGGTGTCCACCGGAACCTCGCGCCAGCCAAGGACGGTGAGCCCTTCTTCGGCCGCGATCCGTTCGGTGAGCCCGATCGCCTTGCGGCGCTGCTCGTCCTCGGCGGGAAGGAACGCGATCCCGGCGGCGTATCCGCCGCCGGCGGGCAACGGGAATCCCGCCTCGGCGCGCAGCAGTTCGTCGGGCAGCTGCAGCAGGATCCCGGCGCCGTCGCCGCTCGTCGGCTCGGCTCCCGCGGCTCCGCGGTGGTCGAGATTCGTGAGCGCGGCGAGACCGTCGGTGACGATCCCGTGCGTGCGGCGGCCCTGGACGTCGGCGACCATGGCGACGCCGCAGGAATCCTGCTCGGTGTCCGGGTCGTACAGACCCTGCTTGCCGGGGATGGCGGAGAAGATCATGGAAAAGGGACCTCCTTCGTCGTTTCGTGCGGTGGCCGGCGAACCGGCCGCGGGGAGCGCACGGGACGACGATGGCCCGCTTGTTAGCGCGACTTTAACACCTGGGAAACACCCCAGCAGCGCCTCGGAGCTCCCCGAACGGGGAAGAACGGTAACGATCCGGCAGCGCGGAACGACGTAGTTCCGGATGGGTTCCCGATGCTTCGGTCCGCGAAGCATAAGCCCCGGAGCGGCCTCGCGCACCTGTCGCGTGACGAAGTCGATGCGCCCGCTTCGTCCCCTTCGCCCGATCTTCCCAGGTAATCGCACAAATTTCCGGGAACCGCCCACACTCGGTGATCGTCGGTTGCCATAGTGTTCGGCAACCAACAGCTCACGGGGAGGGCGGTTTCTTTCATGTCCGGCATAGAAGTCGACGTCGAGACGATGAACCAGTACGCCGAGGTGCTCGACAGCCTCCACGAGAAGATCAGCAAGATCAACGACTACATGCGCTCCACCGCGTGCGACACGTCCGGTTTCACCGGTCTGTTCATGGTGCTGCAGCCGGTGGTGCAGCTGGTCGGGAACCTCTACGGCGGCACGCTCGATTTCGGCCACTCGCGGCTGACCTCGCTGTCCGACGGGGTCAAGCAGGCGGCGCAGGCCTACGCGCACCACGACGCGAATTCCGCGCAGCTGCTCCAGAAGTTCATCGACCAGTTCGACGGCATCGACTCCGGCCGCGGCGCGGCCTGATGCGCATCCGCACCACACGGTTCTGACGAGGGGGACAAGACATGGCACGGCACGGCGGCGGGCACGGCGGCGGCCACCACCCCGGGGGAACGGGGACGACGCATCCGCCGTCCCGCCCCGGCGGCAACCAACCGCACCCCGGCGGCAACCAGCCGCACCCCGGGGGCAATCAGCCGCATCCCGGCAATCAGCCGCCGCCCGGCGGGAATCACCCGGGCGGGAATCAGCCCGGCCATCCGGGCGGGAATCATCCGGGCGGCACCGGTCCGGACGGGCGTCGTCCCTCCGGCGGGGACGACCAGACGCATCCGAGCGGCACCGGGGGAAACTCCGGCAACGACGGCAACGGCCGGGATGGTCGGGATGGTCGGGATGGTCGAGACGGCCGCGATGGTCGGGACGGCCGAGACGGCCGTGACGGTCGCGATGGCCAGGACGGCGGCGAAGAAGGCGGCGACGGCCGGGGTCGCGATCGCGGCAACGAGGGCGGCGACGAAGGCGGCGGCCGGGGCGGCGAAGAGGGCGGCTCCGGCAGTGAAGGCGGCGACGGGGGCGGCGAAGGCGGCTCCGGCAGCGAAGGCAGCGAGGGCGGCGAAGGCGGCGGCAACGGCGGCGAGGGCAACACCGGGGGTTCGGGCGGAGACCCCGGCGGAGTTCCCGGCGGCACCGGCGACTTCGACCGCGGCGACTCGATCGTCGAATTGCTGCAGCCGCCGGAAGACACCTCCGGCGAGGACGTCCAGGCGCTGGTGAAGGACGCCGGCGTCGAGGTGATGGCCGTCGAGTGGGTGTATCAGAAGTTCACCGGCACGACGCTGACCCAGCAGTTCATCGAACCGCTCACCGGCGACTTCTCGAAGATGTCGGCCGACGCCGAGGCGTGGCGCAACATCTCCGAGGCGATGAAGGCGTTCTCCGAGGTGATGGTCGCCAACGAGAAGACCGTCAGCGATTCCTGGCACGGCATGGCTTCCTTGGAGCACAAGGCTTACGTGCAGGCCGGATGGCGGGCCGGGCTCGCCGCCGAGGCCGGGATCGCGTCGCTGATCGCCAAGGGTTTCGACCTGCTGGCGGACACGTCGAAGAAGCTCGCGGCCAAGGCCCTGGACCTGCTGAAGAGCCTGATCGACCGGCTGCTGGTGATGGCCGCGGAGGCGTGCGTCCCGATCGCGGGCTGGATCGCCGACGCGATCACCGCGTTCAGCGAACTGCTGCCGCTGATCAACGCGCTGATCTCGATCATCGAGATGATCCAGGACATCATCACGAAGGTCCAGGACATCTGGAACTCGATCAAGGACATCGGGTCGCAGCTGCAGAAGATCAAGGACGTCGGCAGCATCGGCGATCTCGTCGACATCGCGAAGAACATCGGCGGGGACGTCGGCGACATCAAGGAGAACGCCAAGGGCATCGGCCAGGACGCCAAGGACGCCGTGCAAGCGGGCAAGGACGGCGTCAACGAGTCGCGCGAGGCGCACGCGGAGAACCGGCGCTCGCGCGAAGGCGGCGAGGAAGGCGACCACACGTCCGGCGACGGCAATTCCGGCGAGAACGGCAACCGCCGCTCCGGCGACGAGGGCGACCGGTCGCAGGGTTCCGGCGAACGCGGGCAGGACCAGCGGTCCCAACCGGACGGTCCGCAGCACCAGCCCCCGCAGAACCAGCCGAACCACCAGCCGCCCCAGCAACCGAATCACCCGCCGTCCCAGCCGAACCACCCGCCCGCGAACCATCCGCCGTCCCATCCGCCCCGGCGCCCGGCAAGTGGCCGGATCCACGGCCGCATCGACTAAGGAGGAACTGCCGAGATGTCCCAGCCCGTCACCGCGGACGATTCGTGGAAGACGCCCGAGCTGCGGGAGGCCGAGGCCGCGCTCGACCGGACGGTCCGCAAGTCCCAGCAGCTGCTGAAGGACCTGGAGAAGATCAAGCTCCGCCCGCTGCCGAAAACCGACACTCCGGAACGGATCGAGGCGATCAAGAAGGCCGCCTCGCGTCCGGACGCGCCCGCCCAGCTGCGGCTGGTGAAGCGGAAGGTCGACGCGGGCGAATTCACCTGGGAAGACGTCGCCGCGGGCCGGGCCTTCGCCGACCCCGAGGTCCGCGCGCTCGCCGACGAAAAGCTCAGCGAGGCCAAGGACATCCTCGAGGAGCTGGAGGAGGGCCAGTCCCCCGAGGAGATCCTCGAGGCACGCACCGGCGGCGCCGGGAACCCGTTGTCGGACACCGGTCGCGCGACCTATCCGGACACGCCGGACAAGCCCGCCGGGTTCTCCGCCGAGGACCCGCTGGCGAGCAGCGGCCGCCCGCAGCCCCCGGCCCCACCCGCGCCCTCGCCGGGGCCTGCGGAGTACTCGAACGAGAATCCGCTCGCCGACCGGACTCCGCCTCCTCCCCCGGCTCCGCCGAAGGAAGAACCGCCCGCTCCTCCCGCTCCGCCTCGGCATCGCGCGCCGGAACCGCAGCCGGAGGACGATTTCGCCGATCCCCTCGCCGACCGGGGCGACCGGCCGAAGCGGTCCGCGCCCCAGCCGCCGCCGTCGCCGGGCCGCCGTGCCCGGCGTCAGGACTCCGGCGATGACGACGACTACTTCGGCGGCTCGTTCCTCAGCTGAGCCCCGCTCCGAAGTACGTGAGGGGAACCCTGAGGGAATCTGCCCAGCCGTCCGCCGCCCCAGCCCAGCCGCGTCTTCCGGTCCCATCCGCGCC
>NZ_JBSFNS010000042.1:0-67177 GCF_053587275.1 Amycolatopsis sp. NPDC003676 | reverse complement strand
GACTCGCATCCGGCAGACACCGAGGTCAAGATGAAGTTCGAACCGGTGGCTCCGGTCCGCGCCTACGAGCGGATCGTCGAGCAGATCGAGGAGGCCGTGGTCAGCGGCCGCCTCAAACCCGGCGAACGGCTGCCCGGAGAACGGGAGCTGATGACGCAGTTCGGCGTCGGCCGCTCGACCGTGCGCGAGGCGCTGCGGGTGCTGCAGGCCGCTGAACTGATCCGGTCGCGACCAGGCGATCCGCGCGGGCCCGAGGTGCTGGCCGCGTCGCCGGGCGCGCTGCACCGGTCGATGCACCGGCTGGCCCGGGCGGAACACGTCGGACTGGCGGAACTGCTGCAATTCCGGATGGTGCTGGACGGCTCGTCGCACCTGCTGGCCGCGGAACTGCGCACCGCCGAGGATTTGACCGCGCTCGACACCGCACTGGAAGGAATGGCGACCGCGGACGGATACGCCGAATTCAGTCGTGCGGACGTCGCATTCCATGACGTGATTGCGCAAGTGTCACGGAATCCGCTGCTGGTGGTCAGCGGCGAAGTGGTCCGCGGGGTGGTCCTGGAATTGATCGAGGACAAACTCAGCCACGCCAACGACCGCGGCACGCTGATGCGCTCGTGGCTGCGGCATCACGAAGAGGTGCTGAACGCGATCCGCGCCGCCGACGGAGAGTCGGCGGCGCGGCTGGCGCGGCAAGCGCTGTATGACAACTACGCGGAATACGTGCCGAAGGACCAGCGCACGCTGCTCACTCCGCTGCTGACCTGAGTCAGGACACCAGGTTCGCGTACACCACGATGTTGTCCTTGTAGCTGTGCTCGGCGTGGTCGAACACGCCGCCGCAGGTGATGATGCGCAGCTGCGGCTTGTCCGTGTTGCCGAAGACGGCCTGCGTCGGGAACGTGTCCTTGGGGACCTGTTCCTTGCGGTCCACGACGAACTTCAGCTTCTTGCCGTCGCTGCGTTCGACGTCGACCTCGTCGCCCGGGTTCACGTCCTTGAGCTTGTAGAAGATCCCCGGCTTGTGGTCGCCGTCGACGTGCCCGAGCACGATCGCCGGACCCACTTCGCCCGGCACCGGAGAAAGCCGGTACCACGCGGCCTGCATCGGGTTCTTCACCGACGGAACCGAGATCTGCCCCTCCTTGTTGGGAAGGACGGTGATCAGCGTCGACTTCGCGCCGATCTTCGGGATCTCGACCGACGTCGGCCGCAGCCCGGCGAACGGCTTGGTCACCGGGACCGCCGAACTGGCCGGGGCCTGCGCGGCCGGAGCCGCCGGGGCGTCCGAGCCGCACGCGCTCAGCGAGAGGGAGAGGAGCAGGGCGCCCGCGACGGCGGCACCCTGCCCGAACTTCCTGGACATCAGGCGGCCATGCCCCCGAAGCCGGTCTCGACGCCGTGCTTCGGCGCGTACTTCACCTGCGAGTCGCCGTGGCCGCCGGTGGTGCCAGCGGAACCCGCACCCGCGCCGCCCGCCGGGGGAACGTGCCCGCCGTCAGTCGGCTTGCCCGCGCAAGTCCAGCTCGCGTAGACGGTGCCCTTGTCGAAGGAGACGCCCTCGTGACGGGTGACCGTCCAGCCCCAGTAACGGCCGTCGTCCTCGAACTGGACTGGGCCCTCGACGAGGTCGAAGTCATTGGAGTGCACGTTGGTCGGCTCGCCGGCGGCGCACGCGATCACGAAGAAGCCTCCGTTGCCGTCGAGGTCGACGCCGTAGGCGACGTTGTCCTCGTACGGGGGCTCTTCCGGCTTGCTGGTCTCGGTCGGCTTGCTCGTCTCGGTCGGCTTGCCGGTTTCGGTCGGCTTGCCGGTCTCGGTCGGCTTGCCCGTCTCCGTCGGCTTACCGGTCTCGGTCGGCTTGCCCGTCTCCGTCGGCGTGCTGGTTTCGGTCGGCTTGCCGGTCTCGGTGGGCTTACCGGTCTCGGTCGGCTTGTCCGGAACGGTCTCCGTCGCGCTGGCCGGGGCCGAGGCGGTCGCCGCCGGGCCCTCCTCAGCGTTCGCGGCAGGCACGACGGCAAGGCTGATCAGGGCGCCCGCGAGCACAGCGCCCGCGAGTCTGCCCAGGGTCTTCTTCAAGATGATTACCCCTCTGAGGAAAAGCGCGATGACCCCCACCGCGCTCGCTGATCCTGCCGAAGATTCAGCCCATAGGGGTAACCCTTTAGCTGGTGATTAATGACACGAGAGAAAGGCGTAACGAACGCCTTCTCGGCGGCGATGATTTCGCCTGATTGCCGGGAATCCGGCTTGTCGTGCCCATACCGTAACAGTTGCGAGGCAACCCGCACAGCCCTCGTTAATAAATGGCGGAAATCAGCCGAGTGCGGTCAGCAAATCCCGCCACAGGTCCTCCGGGTCCTCCAATCCGACGGAAAACCGGATGAGCCCCGGCGGCACGCGTTCCTCGCCGGGAAGCCACGCACGCCGTTCCATCAGGCTTTCTACCCCGCCGAGGCTCGTCGCCGGACGGATCAACCGGACGCTCGCGCACACCTTGTCGGCCGCGTCGGCGCCGTCGACCTCGAACGCCACCATCATCCCGAAACCGGGGTAGCGCACCTTTGTTACCGCCGGGTGTTCCGCCAACCGGGACACCAGCAGTTCGGCGGTACGGGTTTGCTCGGCGAGCCGCACCGGAAGCGTCCGCAAACCGCGTAACGCAAGCCACGTTTCGAGCGCACCCGGTGTCGCGCCGACCCGAGTCCGCGCCGCACGAAGCTCGTCCACAATGTTCTGCTCGGCTGCGACCGCGACGCCGAGCAGAAGATCGCTGTGTCCGCCAATAAGTTTCGTAGCGCTGTGCACGACGATGTCCGCGCCGAGCGACAGTGGTTGCTGATGCAGCGAAGTCGCGAAGGTGTTGTCGACGACTACGCGGCCCCTTGTGCCGCGCGCGATGGTCTCGATGTCCATCACGTCGAGCGTCGGGTTAGTCGGCGATTCGAGCCACAACAGATCGGCGTCGCAGTCGAGCCAGGCTTGAGTGTCCGTCGGCTCCAATTCGGTGACCGTGAGGCGACCAATTTGCTGCGCGTGCTTCAACGCTCCGCGCGTGACGGCGTAACTGAACGACGGAACCGCGGCCGTCGACCCGACCGGCAA
Source organism: Amycolatopsis sp. NPDC003676 (assembly GCF_053587275.1). Classification (NCBI taxonomy): domain Bacteria; kingdom Bacillati; phylum Actinomycetota; class Actinomycetes; order Pseudonocardiales; family Pseudonocardiaceae; genus Amycolatopsis; species Amycolatopsis sp. NPDC003676. The sequence goes on along the minus strand of NZ_JBSFNS010000042.1, from coordinate 64,072 downwards.
CGAATCCAGCACCGCGGACAACGTGGCGACGCCCGATGCGTAGGCGACCGCCGTGCCACCCTCAAGCGACCCGACGACCTCCTCGAAGGCAGCCCAGGTCGCCGTGCCGTCGGAACGCGCGTACACCGCGTCGCCGCCGGCCTCGAACGTGCTCGTCGCAACGATCGGCGTGGTCAGCGGCTCACCAGGGCCGTGCGGCCGACCCGCCGCGATCGCGCGGGTCCGCGGAGTCCAGTCGTCCATGCGGACACGGTAACTTCGCGACCGGCTGAACGGCAGGCGACGAATATCACCAGGTGGTCAGTCGTTCCACAACATGGGAGACGCCACGCGCGAAAGAACCGCTCCGGCCGATCATGCTGGCCGGAGCGGTCCTCGTCATCACATCAGTAGCAACAGAGCTCAGTGCGCGTAAACCTCGAACTCATACAGCGAATACCCGTACTTAGTCCCGCGCGAGACCCCTTGCATCCGAACGAACCGTGCGTCCGAAGGCGCGAACGAGACGTTGTCCACCCCGCCGTTCCCGTCCGTCACCGCGGCCGCGTCGTGCCAGTCGGTGCCGTCCGTGGACAGCTGGATCTTGTACCCCTTCCCGTATGCCTTCTCCCACGACAGCACCGCCCGCGAAACCTGCTGCACTGAGCCCAGATCCACGGTGATCGACTGGTTGTCGCTCCAGTCGCTCGCCCAGCGCGTACCGGCGTTGCCGTCGACCGCGTTCGAAGCGGGCGAGTTGTAGAAGCCGGTTTCCGCGCTGGAGGCGTTCACCGGCTTGCCCGCCGCGAGGTTCGAGACGTTGTCGCCGCGGTGCGCGGGGTATTCGACGACCTGCTGGAACGTCGGCCGGTTCTGCGTGCTGATCTTGCCGTGTGCGATGCCGCCCAGCGGACGCTGGATGATCGAGTCCGCGCACCACTGGTCGCCCGCCGAGCAGTCGCCGTCGCCGGGGTACACGGTGTTCGCCGGCTGTCCGGCGGCCGTGGTCAGCGAGTCGACCAGCGTCTGCCGGCACGCGGTCAGGTCGCCGCCGCCGCAGAACTTCGCGCCCAGCGGGCCCGCGACCGGCTGTCCGAGCACCGTGCGGAGATCCTTGCTCGCGTAACCCCACCAGCCGTGCTGGTACGCCGAACCCTGGTGCGGCTGCCCGACGTGCTTGCCCGGCGTCTCGTTCTGGAATCCGGACGGGCTTTCGTTGATCTGCAGCACGTTCGTCATCGCGCCGAACGCGTCGTCGCCCAGCGACGGCTTGAACTCGCCGGTGATCAGCAGCGGCCACCACGCGTCCATGATCCGGATCGCGTCGGCGTCGTTGTAGGTCTTGCTTCCCGGGCTGGATTCGACGCGCTGGTGTCCGTGCTCCATCCACGTCTTCAGCTTCGCCTCGGCATCCGCGGCGGCACCGGTGAGCGGGGCCTTGTCGAGCACCTGCAGCAGCAACGGCAGCACCTTCTCCGCCCGCAGGTCGGCCAGCGCCGCGTCCGCCATCGCCTGGGTCAGGTTCACCCGGGTCACCTTGGTACCGCTGGAAAGCAGGCCCTTGACCCGCGCGTCGAGCAGATCGGCGCGGTGCACGGCGGACTTGTCCGCACCGCCGGACGCGTAGCCGTCGGACTGCGCGTTGTTCCAGCTGATGTAGTAGTCCTGGTTCACCGACTGCGGATGCTGCGCCGCGGGCGTGTAATCGGCCTTGTTGCCCGCCGGGTTCCAGCCCTTCCAGTCGAAGCCGCGATCGCCCCACGCGGGCATCATCGGGTCCACAGTGGAATTGCGCACCGGGTTCGCGCCGGAGTTGAAGTACGCGATGTCCTTCGAATCGGCGTAGAACCAGTTGAAGGTGAAGTTGACGTCGTTCGCGGCGCGCTGGAAGTCCGCGGCCGACTTCACGTAGCCCGGGTCGTTGAACTCCTGGAACCCGATCAGCGAATCCACCTCGTGGAAGTACGAGGACCGCAGCGACGAGTACGCCACCGGCTTCCCGTCCACCGTCGCCCGCGAGGTCACCGGGCCGTACTTCGTGCGGTAGCTGCGCAGCGTGTAGGACCCGGCGGCGGTGCCGTCCGCGACCGTCGGCGACCAGGCGTTCTTGCGCTCCACGGTGTCCATCGGGAGGCATTTGCCCTGGTACAGGTAGTAGTTCGAGTCCTTTGTGGCCGGTTTGCCGCTCGGGTCGCACAGCGGCAGCGCGTAGGTGTCGATGATGTCCTGCGCGGCGGTCGTCGCGCTCCACGAGTAGTCCTGGCCGCGCCCGAGCAGCACGTACATGCTGAGCCCGGCGAACGACGCGCCCCGCGCGCTGATGCCCGGACCCTGGATTTCCTGCAGCAGCAACAGTTGCGGTGCGAAGTACCCGGTCTGCGGACCGAACACGGCGACCGGATGCCCGCTGGCGGTCTTCGCGCCGGACACGAGCAGCGCGTTGGACATGCCGTGCTTTTCCTTGAGCATGTTGCCCGGCAGCACGCCGTTGTCGAACATGCCGCGAGCGGATTCCTGGTCCTTCGGCGCGGAAACCTTGATCTTCGGTTGCGCGGCGGCAGCCGAACCGGTCTGGTCGAACACGAGCTGCTGGTTCGTCACCGAGCCCTTGTCCGGCAGCGCGGCGCCCTGCGGATTCGCCGGGGTGTTGCCGTACGGGAAATTCTGCCCGTCGTGCAGGGTCTTCACGGCCTCGGGATCGTCCTCGGCACGCAGGCTCTGCCACACCTTTTCGCCCTGCTCGACGCCGTACTTCTCCTGCAGCGCCAGCTTCGCGACCGCGTTCTGCACCTCGCCGCCACCACCGGCGCCGAACTGCGCGCCGACCACCGAGGCCAGCACGACGAGGTCAGTGAGCTTGAACGGTTCGATGGTGCCAGCGTTGGTGATCGCGTCGACGTGCCCGGTGAGCACGTACTCGCCAGGGAAGTACCGGCCGTTGTGCGAATCAGTGATGTATTTGTTGATGCCCTCGATGTACGCCTTCGCGTCGGCGAGCCCCTGCTGGCCGCGCGGACCGCTCGCCGCCACCGCGTCGATCTGCTGCTGCAGCTCGTCCTCGGTGTAGGGCGCGGAGGCGAAGAAAGACTGCTCCAGCTCGCGGTTCGCTTCCGCGCCGCCGGCGTACGACGTCAGCTGGCCGCGCCCGACCCGGCGCATGATGTCCATGAGCCACAAGCGGTCCTGCGCCGCGGCGTATCCCGCGCCGTACTCGGTGCCGGACCGCGTCGTGCCCTGGATGTGCGGGACGCCGGTGGCCTTGTCGCGCGTGATCGTCACGTCGTCGCGCGGTTTCAGCGTGCTCGCGACCTGGTCGGCGGGCACGCCGAAGGACGAGTCGTTGAAGAACTTGCCGATGGTGTCGGTCGTCAGCGTCTTGTACCCGCCCGCCAGGTCGGCGTATTTGCCGAGCTGGTCGTCCGCGTGCCCGGGCTGTGTGCCGAACGCCTTGTTGGCGAGGATTTCGGCGAGCGTCGCGCTGCCGTTCTCGCCCGGCGGCAGGATGTCGTTGCACTGGCCAGCGCAATAGTCGTTGCCGGGCAACGCGGCGGAAGCCGGTGCCGCGGTCCCGATCTGCACTAACCCGGCCGTGAGCACGGCTACCGCGCCCGCGGCCAGGATTGGGATGCGTCGTCGCATGCCGCACTCCGTCCACGAAGGATTCCCCAGGGTGACCCAGCGCACGCTACCGACGGGTAGGGCACATGTGAAGAGTTTTCGCGTTTATCCCCTCGTTGGGAGTAGTCCTCCCTGGTAGGCGTCCATCAGGCGCGGCGTTTGACCGATAGGTACGGTGAGCCCCATGAGCGTGGAAAAGCCCCTAGTCGAGCGCCCGGACGGACCGCCGCCCGCCGAGCTGCAGATCAAAGACATCACGGTCGGCGACGGCCCCGAAGCCAAGCCGGGCAACGCCGTCAGCGTGCATTACGTGGGTGTCTCGCACTCCACCGGCGCGCAATTCGACGCCTCTTACGACCGCGGCGCGCCGCTCGAATTCCAGGTCGGCGCGGGACAGGTCATTCCCGGCTGGGACCAGGGCGTCGCGGGCATGAAGGTCGGCGGCCGCCGCCAGCTGGTGATCCCGCCGCACCTGGCGTACGGCGAGCGAGGCGCGGGCGGCGTGATCGCCCCGAACGAAACTCTGGTTTTCGTCGTCGATCTCGTCGGCGTGAGCTGATTCAAGAAAACGCGGGCAGCCGGGCAAGCCCGATCGGGCAGCCCCGGCTGATCCCCCTTTCGGGGGAAACCGGAGACGCCTACGTTCGCATTGAGTAGTCGTCTTCCGGAGGATATTTCATGCGTTTGCGTGCTGCCCTTTCCGCTGCCTTCCTCGCCGCCGGCGCCGCGCTAGCCGTGGCCGCGCCCGCGTCCGCGGTCGCGAACGGCAACGATGTGGCGCCCGGCGAGTATCCGTTCGCGGCCAAGCTGTCCATGCCCGTCATCCCGAAGGCGGACGGCACCACTTATTCGAGCGGATGCTCGGGTTCCCTCATCGCGCCGCAATGGATCATCACCGCCGGACACTGTTTCCACGACGTCAACCGCAAGCCGGTTTCCGGCCCGGTGCCGTACGGGACTTCCGTGCTTCTCGGCTCGACCACCGACGAGCCGGGCAAGGGCGAACGGCGCAACGTCACCGAGGTGCAGCAGGCGGGCATCAACGACGTCGCGATCGCCAAACTCGACTCGCCGGTCACCGACATCAAGCCGCTGACCGTTTCGCCCGCCGCGCCGACCACCGGCCAGAAGGTACTGCTCGCCGGATGGGGCAGCCTCACCGAGGTTTCGCCGAAGCCGTCGGACAAGCTGCAGCAGGGCGAGATGCAGGTCGTCGGCTCGGACGCCACCACCGCGACCATCGTCGGCGTCGCGCCGAAGAAGGACACCAGCGCGTGCAGCTACGACTCGGGCGCGCCGTACTTCGTCGACGACGGCGACCACACCGGCCGCATCATCTCGGTCGAGTCGACCGGCCCGGACTGCCCGCACGCCACCCCGGAGACGACCGCGCGCGTCGACATCCTCAAGGACTGGATCGCCTCGCACACCCAGTGAGGGCAAGTCGCGAGATCGGTCGGTTTTCGTCGCCCATCAAGGGAATTCCGCATCGCGGACGGTGTCGTTAGCGTGGAAGGCCGAGTTCATCGGCGCCCGCCGGTGGCACCGGACGAAGGGACAGAATGCGCGTCCGCGCCGCGATCTCCGCAGCAGTTCTCCTGCCCATCCTCACCGCGAGCCCGGCTTTGGCCGTCGCCAACGGCTCTGATGTCCCAACGGGCCAATTCGGCTTCGCCGCGAAACTGAGCATGACCGGAATCCCGCTGCCGAACGGAAGCACGTACTCGAGCTTCTGTTCGGCAGCGCTCGTCGCGCCGCAGTGGATCGTCACCACCGGCCACTGTTTCCACGACGCCAACAAGAACCGGGTGTCCGGCCCGGTGCCGTACCCGACGACGGTGTCGCTGGGCCTGGTGGACGAGACGAAGGAAAAGGGCGTCCAGCGCAAGGTGACGCAGGTTCTGCAAGCGGGACCCAACGACGTCGCGCTGGCAAAGCTCGACAGCCCGGTCTCCGGCGTCACGCCGCTCGCCGCGAACCACCTGGTCCCGGGCGTCGGACAGCAGGTCACGCTGGCCGGATGGGGCAGCCGGACGGCGCAGAATCCGGTGCCGTCCAAGCAGTTGCAGCAGGGCACGATGAAGATCTCGTCGGTCGGCGGCACGACCGTCGCCATTCACGGCGTCGCGCCGGAGGCGTCCACCAGCGCCTGCACCTACGACACCGGCGCGCCGTATTTCACCGACGGCAAGCTGATCTCGATCGAGAACAACGGCCCGGACTGCCCGCACACCGGCGCGGAAACGACGTCGCGCATCGATGTGATCGCCGACTGGATCGACGAGCACGCGAAGTGAGTACGGTGGGAGGGCCGTCGACCTGAGGAGAGTCGCATGCCCGAGCCGATCCTGACCGCTGTCGCCACCGCGCTGGCCACGAAGGCCGCGACCGGGCTGTACGACCTGGTCAAGCGCAAGTTCTCCGGCAACAGCAAGGCGACCGCGGAACTGGAGGCGGCCGCCCCGGAGAACCCGGCCACGGTGACCGCGCTGGCCGAACGCCTCGACGAGGTCAGCCGCCAGGACCCGGAGTTCGGCGCGGCGCTGCGCACCGAGTTCGAGGTGCACCAGGAGGCGCGCAGCGGCGGGGTCACGAACCACGTGGGCACGGTGGCCGAAGGGGCCAAGGTCGTCCAGTTGCGTGACGTACAAGGCAATATCAGCCTCTGAGGCTTTTCGAACGACCGGCACGGAGCGCGATCGGTAGGATCGCTCTCCGTGCCTTCGTCGTTCCCTGTGCCGCGCCGATGGCGCACTGTGCCCACGGAACGGACGCTGCTGGCGGTAGTGCACAACGTCACCGCCGCGACAAGGCTGCTGGACGTGCTGCCGTTGTTCGCCGGGGACCCCCGGGTGCAGGTGGTGTTCACGTGCCCGGATTCGAGCGCGTTCACCCGGGGGACGCGGGAGTACCTCGCCGCGCGCGGGATCCCGCTGGAGCCGTGGGAAGACGTCGTCGCGGAGGACTTCGACTGGGCTTTGGCGGCGAGTTACGGCGGGGAATTGCATCGGATTCGCGCGCCGTTAACGGTTTTGCCGCACGGAATGGGTTATAATAAATTCTTGGAAACCGGAAACCGGAAACCGGAAACCGGAAACCGGAAACCGGAAACCGGAAACCGGAAACCGGTTTTCGGGTTGTCGGAGCAATGGCTGCTGCATAACGGCGAGGTGATCGCCGAACATCACGTCCTGTCCCACCCCGAGCAGCTCACCCGGCTGCGGCAGTACTGCCCGGAAGCCGCCGAACACGCCGTCATCGCCGGAGATTCCTGCCTGGACCGCCTGCGAGACGCCCGCGAGCTGCGCGAATCCTACCGCCAGGCCCTTGGCGTCACCGGCGAACAAACCCTGGTGCTGATCTCGTCCACGTGGGGTCACCTCTCGTCTTACGGATCCGGCCCAGACCTCCCCGCCCGCATCGCGCGGCAATTGCCCCTGGACGAATTCGCCGTCGTCCTAGCCCTGCATCCCAATATCGGCCAAGGTCATTACCCGTGGCAGCTGAAAATGTGGCTGCGAGACTGCGAACGGGCGGGTGTAATCGTCCTTCCGGAAGAAGATCTGTGGCAACCGGCCGCAGTAGCCGCCGACGTCACCATCGGCGACCACGGCTCCGTCACGTACTACTCCGCCTGCCTGGGCACCCCAGTCCTGCTTGCCGCCGCACCACACGAAGCCGTCGATCCGGATTCCCCGGTAGCCGCCCTGCTGCGTGCCACCCCCATGCTGACCAGCGAAAACCTGGCCGGCCAACTGCGCACCGCGACCCAGCCCGCAGACCTGGCCGCCGCGACCGCGCTCGCCACCAGCGTCCCCGGAGAGTCCGCGGCCCTCCTGACCGACCTCGGCTACCGCACCCTCAAACTCCCGCCCCCAGCTCAACCAGCCGGCTTCACCGCGTTCCCGCTGCCGCGCGTCCAACGCCCCGAGCCCGGCGCGCAATGGATCCAGGTCCGCGGCGACGAAGTAACCAGATTCGCCGCCGAAACACCCGATGCTCACCTAGTCGTCCACGTAGACGGCCCCGACCCACGCCTGCTGCGCCGCGCCGACATCGTGCTGGGCGACCAATTCCCCGACCCGGGCCGCTGGATCGCCCTCACTCTCGCCGAATTCCCCGGCTGCGAATGGGCCGCCTGCCCAGCCGGATCAGGTTGGCTGGCCGGCAGCCGCGCCGGCTTGGTCGTGTCCTTCACCGGCACCGACCTGCCGCAAGCCGTGCCGTCGCTGCTGTACGCGCGCGACTCGCTAAGCCTCGGCTTCCCGGAACAGCTGCCGTTCACCGCGGGCGGCCGCAAACACGAAGTCCGGCTTACTGTCCACTATGGATAGTTAGAGCTGGTCGATCCAGATCAGCAGATCGGTCGCCTCGGCGGTAAACCCGTGCAGCTGTGCAATGTCCAACGCGTCCTCCGCGTGTGCCTTCGCCTGGTCACGGTAGCCGCGAGCAAGCGCCGCCTCCGCCCGAGACCGCAACGCCGCGATACGCTCCCGCTGCAGCTTGGCCTTCTCCGCCGCGGTGGCGAGCTCGGCCAGCGCGGCCGCGCCTTCCTCGTACGCCCCGGCCTCGATCAGCTTCCGCCCCTGCCACAACCGGACCTTCACCAGATTGCCCGGCTCGTTCTTCAGCCCCTGCTCCGCCTGTGCCAGCAGGACAGCCGCCTCCTCCGGCGACACGACCTTGGCCAGATGCATCCGAATCAACGCGAGCCGACGGTCGTTACCGATTTCCTCGGCCAGCGCAAGGCTTTCCCGAAAGAAGACCTCCGCCTGACGGTACAGCGAAGCCGCGTCCTCCGTTCGTCCCTGCTGCCGCGCGATCAACCCCGGCTCGAAGAACGCGAGCCCACGCGCCTCCAGCGCAGATGCATGCTCCTCCGGCGTAGTGGCCAGCTCGGCCACTACGGCGAACTGCTCCTGTGCCGAAGCCCAATCCCGCCGCTGCATCTGAGCAAACCCGAGCTGAGTCCGGACCAGCCCCTCGGCAAGCGGCATCCCAGCGGCCTGCGCGGCCTGAACCGCGTCCTGACTCACCGCCGCCAGCTCAACGGGGTACGCGCCGTCCTTGTAGACCGGCCACAACGCCCTCGCCAGCCGGATGACGTCCGCGTGCGCGCCGACCTGCAACGCCACCTCCGCCGCGGCGAGCAAGTTCGTCTGCTCAGCGAACAACCACTCCCACGCGTCCCCCTCGGACGCCGGCGCGAAACCCGGCCAAATCTTCGCTGGCCAGCCAGTGGGCAGCGCGCGTTCCGCGATCCGAAGCCCCTGCTCGGCGTAGTACCCGACCACCGCCGCGGAAAGCTCGCCAGCCAGCGTCGCGGCGTGCAGCCGAGCCAGCTCGGACATCCGATAGCGGCCTCGGATCACTTCGATCAGCCTGGCGGAGACCAGTTTCTGCAGGGAGTCCTCAGCGTCGAACTCGTCGAGACTGAGCACCTCCGCGACGGTTTCCAGCCGGACGTCACCGCTGCCCGGATGCGCGCCGAAGAACCGGTACACCGCTTGTTCCTGCTCGCTCAACAGCTCGTAGGCGACGTCGAACACCGCGCTGGCCAGGGCGCCTTTCGCCCGGATCCGCGCGAGCAGCCGTTGCACCGTCGCGCCCTGACGCGCGAGCATCATGGCCGCGACGTTGAGTTCCGCGGCAGAGCCATCGCAAATCCGGAGCAGTTCTTCCAGCCGCTCCTCCTCAGCGGCGAGCTTTTCCTCGCCCACCAGTTCAGTCAGAATGCCCAGCGCCGCCTCGTCGCCCAACGGCTCCAGCACGACTTCCCGAGCGGAATGCCGGGCGTGCAGCGCATCAAACCCCGACCCGACCACGAGCACGTACGACCCGGGACGCGTCGGCAGCAGCGCCTTGACCTCGGCCGCGCTCAACGCATCGTCGACCAGCAACGCGACCTTGAACCCGGCGGTCTGCGATTGCCACATCGCCGAGCGCCCCTCGAGACTCGCCTGCATCTCGTCCGGGCCGTACCCCAGCTTGGACAGCAGTTCGGCCAGCACGTCCGCGCCCGCCCGATGGCCGACGCGCACCTCGTAGAACCGGTCGAACCGGTCCTGATGCTGATGCAGCCAGGTTTCGCACAGAGTCGTCCGCCCGCTGCCCGGCGCACCCCGCACGATCGCGATCGCGACCTTGTCCAGCGCTTCGTCATGGATCTCAGTCAGCAGATCAAGCTGCGGCTCGTTGTTCCGGTAATGCGTCGGCGGTGCCTGGACCTGCAACGCCGGCGCCGTGGGCTGCTCCGGCCCGTGGAAATGCACGTCGCCGTAGACGTTGCGCGCCTGGAAGACCTTGTCCGCCTCGCCGTCGAAATAGTTGCCGTCGCTCACCGTGTCCCCCGCCCAGCCGGTCCCGGCTCAGGCTACCGGAAACGTCACCGTCCGTGTCCAGCCCTTCACCACGATCAGGGCCAGGTAAGGTTCTGACCAGGAATTCCAGGACGGATTTGGTAGAATTGAATTGAGCAGCAAAGCAGCAAAGCAGCAAAGCAGCAAAGCAGCAAAGCAGCAAAGCAGCAAAGCAGCAAAGCAGCAAAGCAGGTGGCGGACTTTCGACCCGGTCCTCGTGCTGGGAGTCGTGCGCACCTGGACTTCAGCGATCAAGCTGCTCGAGGTCTGCCGCCTCTTCCAGGATGATCAGCGTATTCGCTTCACCTTCACCGCCGACCGCGGGTCCCGCTTCAGCGCGGGTGTCGAGGAGTTGCTCGCCCGAGCGGAAGCGCATTGCACCCCCTGGGAAAATGTCCCAAAGCTCAATTACACACTCGCGATCACGGCCAGCGAAAACATTGATTTCGACCACGTCTCCGGCCCAGTGCTCGTCCTTCCGCACGGCGTCGGATTCCACAAGTACGTTCCCGACTCCGGTTCCGCCGGCACGCGGCTTTCCGGGCTGATCCCGTCGGCCGCGCTGCGGTCCGGACGGGTGCTGATGGCGCTCTCCCATCCGAACCAGCAAAAGCAACTGCAAGACGCCGAGCCGCTGACCGATGGGCAGACCGTGCTCATCGGCGATCCACAGTTCGAGCAGCTTCTCCGAAGCGAACCGCACCGCGACCACTACCGCGCCGCCCTCGGCGTGACCGGCCGGAAGTTCGTGCTGGTCAGCTCCACCTGGGGAAAGACCTCGCTGATCGGCCGCCGCCCAAGGCTTCCCGCCGAACTGCTGGCCGCCCTCGACTACGACTCCGCAGCCGTCGGCCTCGTACTGCACCCCAACGTCTGGTCGCGCTACCGGCCCTTCCAGATCCGTTCGTGGTTCGCCGCCGCCGAGGACGCCGGGCTGTTGCTCCTCCCGCCGGAACGCGGATGGCAGGCCGCGATCGTCGCCGCGGATGTCGTCATCGGCGACCACGGTTCGGTCTCCCTGCTGGCCGCCGCGACCGGACGCCCGTTGCTGCTCGGTGCGTTCGGCAACGAGGTCGTCCCCGGCACCAGCGCCGAACTACTCGGTCAGCACGCCGCTCGGCTCACCTGGGATCGCCCCCTCCGAGACCAGATCGAAGCGGCGAAAACCCAGCCGTGGCAACAAGATCTCGCCGAGCGCACCTTCGCCAGCCCGCACGGCGCGACCGCGGAACTGCACGCGCTCGTACTCCGCCTGGCGGGCCTGGAACCCCGCCCCCTCGAACTCCTGCGGGCACCGGATCCGGAACCGCGCCCGTCCGTTCCGCGCGCATTCACCGCTTACCCGGAGTTCACCGACTCGAATTCCCTTACCCTGCATCGATTCCCCCGCTCGGTAGAAGAATGGAGACCAGACTTCGCACGAGCCGAGACCAAGCTGAGACACGTGGTAGCCGACGAAAGCGACGACAACCTCGGCCGCATCGGCAACGCCACTGTGCTCACCAGAACCGCACTGCGTTCAGCACCAGAAGCCTGGTGCGCCAACGCATTGCGACTCCACCCCGCCTGCACACTGGCCGCGGCCGCCACCCCGGGCGGATGCGTTGCCCGAACCCGAGACGGCAACACATTCACCGTGACCGGCGCGGCCGACGTCGCCGCACTGGCATCAGCCCTACATGCATGTCTGGCCACCGGCCGGGAAAGCGACCGTCCGCTATCCCTGCGACTCGGCTCCGTCGAGACCACCGTCGTTTTCTGACTCCAGCTTGTCGGCCCGCGGACTGCCCAGCTCTCGATACAGCCGAATCGCCCGCTCCAGGTGGCTACGCGCCGCCTCCGGACTCTCCTCGACCAGCGCCGCGTGCAAGGCTTCCCGAGCCTGGGCTTCGTAAAACGTCGCCCCGCTCGCCTCGAACGCCTCCGCCGCAGTGGTCAACGCATCGATCCCGCCCGGCGCACCAGTACGCACCCGCACCTGCCCGGTAATCAGCAAGGCACGCGCAGCCAACCGCCCGTCGCCAAGCTCGTCGAACGTCCGATGCGCGGCTTCCAGTTCGCGCAGCCCCTCCGCATCGCCGAGCGACTGCCCGAGGAACATCCGGCTCAACGCCTCACCACGCGATTCCCCAGCAGCATGATTGAGCTCGATCGACTCCCGGTACCGCAGCTGCGCCTGTTCCGCCTGGCCAGCCACATCGTGGTACCGGCCAGCGAACTCCCGCACCGACGCGCGCAGCACCAGGTGTCCGTCCTGATCCGCCAGCTCGATCGAGCGTGCCACGAACTCCCCAGCTTGCTCGAACTGCTCGAGATCCGTCAGCGGACGCGAGGCCAGACTGCGCAACCGCGCCTCCGCCACCCGATTCCCAGCCTCTTCCGCGGCCTTGATGCCGTGCCGGAGACTGCTGAGCGAATCGGCGTACCGCTTGCGATCGAAGTAGTAGGCCGCGAGCGATTCGGTGATCTGCCAAATTTCGTCGACCAGGCCGATTTCCCTGGCCACCGGCAGCAGTTCGTGCAACGCGCGCCGGTTCTCCTCGAACCACGCCAGCCCGCTGGCCCGCCGATCGCCGGTGAAGGGATCCGGAATCTCCGGAACGCCCGCGACCCGGTACCTGGCCCCGATCATCGCCGCGTCCGCGTAGTACGCGACATTGCGGAACCCTCGCACCACCCGGGCGAGCGCCTCGTGCGTCTCCTCGTCGCCCAAAGCGGAAAGGGACGCCGCATGGTCGTGGACGAGCGGATGCATGGAGTACCGGCCGTGGTCTTCCTGAAGCACCTTCAGCAGAACCAACTCTGCGAGGATGTCTCCCGCGGCGGCCTCGTCGAGCCCGAGCAGCAGGTGGAAAACCGGCGCGGTGAACTCGATCGCCGGATACGCGCCAAGCAGCCGATACGCCCGCCGCGCCGGTTCCGTCGCTTCCTGATACGTCGCTTCAAACACCGGCTCCCCCTTCTTCGGCCCCCGGTCGGTCCGCATCAACTCGTCGCGCGAACGCCGCAACCGGGCCGCCAGCTCCGGCAACGAAGGACACCGCCCGACCACGACGAGCGTCGCGGCGTTCCGGAGGGCCAACGGCAATCCGCCGCAGTAGCCGAGGATCTCCGCCAGCAGCGAATCATCGCCGTCCAGCCCGCTCAGCTCACGAAACAACTGGGCGGACTGCGCTTCGTCGAGCGGAGTGACCTCGACCGTCTTGCCGCCGACCTCGTTGACCTCGATCGGCGACTCCACCCGCCCCGCGACGAGCACCAGCCAATCCTGCCCGCCAGGCATCAACTGCAGAAACTGCTCGGCCTCCGTGACGTTCTCCAGCAACATCACCGCGGCCGCCCCGGACGACCGGCTCCGCCACAAACTCGCCAGCCCAGGCTCGGCGGGCATGACCTCGTCACGAACCCCGTCGCGGCGCAGCAACGAGCGAAGTGCCGCCGAAATCACCGTCTCCCCGTCGACCGTGTGCGTCGCGTAGTCCGTGTAATAGGCCCCGCCCGGATAACGGTCTTTCACCTGCTCAGCGACATACCGCGCCAACGCCCGCCGGCCGACCCCGGTCAATCCGTCGAACACCACGAGCGACGCGCGCCGATCTTCGAGACAAGCCTTGATCTGGTCGTCCCGCCCGACCAACCGCCGCAACGCCCGCGGCGTTTCGTGCGGCACCACTCGCTCGGGTCCGGGCAGTTGCTGATTGATCGTGCCGATGTACTGCGCCTGCACGAGAGAACCGCCGCCGACCGACCCGACTTCGTTGTGCACCAGTCCACCCCTCACCCCGAGTGACCGCCAGCTTACCGATTCACCGGGGCGTCAGCAGCAACATCGAGCCGTCTTCCCGATACAAACAAGCAGGCGAAGGACTCCACTGCGCGTCCCCCTGCCGCACCACGACCGGCGCGACAGCCCTGACTTCGTACGCCTGCCCGCTGGGCACTGCCACGGTCTTCCTCGTGGGAACCGTCACGAATTCCCAATGCCCCACAACGGGCCAGGCAAGCTGCGCGAAAACTTCAAGAAGAGCCGCCCTCGAAGTACTGCTCGACCCGGGCTTCCAGCTCCTGGCCCATCAGTACCCGCTAAGCCTGCGAGGCGAGGGAAAGAACAGAGAAAACGCAATGATCAAGTTGACCGAGTTGATGAGCGCCGCGATGACGGGGATGCACAGATAAAGCACGATGGGCACGGTGAAGTGCAACTGCCCCACTCCGGAGTAGCCGCCCGAGGTCGTCACGGAAATGACGTACCAGAGAACGAATCCGATCGTCACCAGCCATCCCGTAACAGCTGTCCCCACCTGGACTCCCAGTACGGTGTACTCCTTCCGGTGTCTGAGGAACCCTCCCGTCAGATAGGAACGCGCGATCATCAGACCGACCCCGGAAAGCATCAAGCAACCCGCGGCGAGAATCCCCAAGACGACCGTCATCCCGGTGGTCACGTCATAGGAAGTAGGAAGGCGGTACCCGAAAATAGGCACCGCGATAACCATGAGCAAGCCGATTCCCGCACTCGCGGAACCCCAGCGCATGGTGGTGACACGGATCTTCCCGACCAAGGCCGGAGGAAACCAGCGACCGGGAGACGGCGCGGAGATATAAGGGTTCGTCATCGCCACCACGATATCCGGCCGAAGCACAGAATATCGCCGCAGAACTGCGGTCAGTAGCTCGGTTTCGGGGGAAGGTGGCCGAGTTTCTTGGTCGACGCGGTGAGATGGCAGCCGACCGTGATCCCGATGAGGGTCTGTTTGTCAGTGCCGAACTGGATGGAGCTGGCGTCGGCCTGGTTGTGGAAGAACGCGTCGTGAGATCCCGGCGCGTCGTGCATGCGCTGCGGTTGAGAGGTGAAGCCGTACTTCGTCGCGACAGCTCCCACGATGCCGAGCGCACGCTCATAGTCGGCATCAGACAGTTTGACCGGCACCACGCGGTTCTCGAGGCTGAGATCCTCACCCGCCGATCCGATGCCCGGGTAGTCATTGCCGCACGCCGCGCGGATCTGTTCGTTCGTCAGAGTCCAGTGCTTGAGGGCGGGTATCTGATCGCCGAGCGCGGTCTGGAGTTCGTCGGCCATCCGCTGGTACTGCGCGGCCGCCTGATCGATGTCGGGCAGCTTCATGAGTTTGGCGAAGACGGAATTCTGGTCTGTGTTCACGTCCGCTCCTGGAGTGAAGGGGTCGGCAGGCTTGCCGCAACTGCTGAGGAGCAGGGCCGTGAGGCCCGCGATGACAGCGCCCACGCGCCAGGGCACATGACCTCTCTGGCAGCCATCGCGACAAGCCCTGCGTCCGGCACGGAACTCGACGCTCGCGGATACTCCGGAGCGCGGCGATGATGATCGCATCGGCACAGGACTCCTTAACGCGACGGCGGGGGCGGCGTGGGAGTCGCGCCGGGAGGCGACGCGACAGGTGGTGGCGGCGTCGTCGGAGGCGTGGCGGGGACTCCAGGAGGAATGGGACGTACGTCTGGCGGACTATGGTCTTGCGGACCTTGGTAGTTGACCGCGAGGTCGTTGTGGCCAGTGGTGATCGCAGCCATGTTATAGAGACTTGTCGACTTCGAGTCGAGATAGCCGCCGTGGTCATAGCTTGTGCTGAGCGGGCCGAGGTCGCTCGTGCTCGCGTCAGGTGTCGGCCGCCGTGCCCAGCGCCGCGGCGTGCTCGTCGGCGTCTCGGCACCACGACGCCAAGGTGGCCGTCCAGAATTCAACGAATGTCGCCGCCGCGCTGCTGGCCTTGGCCCCAGGCAACGCCGCCGACACTTCGTGGACCGGCGTGCCGCAATCCGCGCCGCGAATCTCCCCAACCGCCGCCCGCCCAGCCCGGTCAGCCGCACGAAGCGCTTCCGGAACGGTCGTAAACCCCATCAAGTCCTCCCCAGGCCCGAGATGTGGTAGCTGTCAGTGATCGCCAAACCACTCCGACGCTACAACACACTGCAACCCGCAACCGGGAATTCCCGCACCAACCACCCACCCCAGGAAACGCAAAATGTGTCCTGGACCACCCCCACACACAGACCAGCAGGCCCGAACTCCACCACCCGAGCCAAGCCGATACCGCACCAACCCACCGACCAACCGCACCGAAGGCGCCGCGGGGGTCCGGGGGCTCGGCCCCCGGGCAAAAGAACGACCGACAAACGGAAAGAGCCCCAGTCGCGCTAGCGGCTGGGGCTCTGACCATGGTGGGCGAGGAGGGAGTTGAACCCTCACGTCCTTTCGGACACACGGACCTGAACCGTGCGCGTCTGCCATTCCGCCACTCGCCCGAGTTGCTTCCTTGAGGCAGCCAGCAAAGCTTAGCAGGGCCTTCTGACGGGTTTCACCGGGGGCATGCCCAACCCTTCCTCCCCCGGATAGGATCGATGCGGAAGCACACGTGTGAGGAGGTTGTCCCCGGTGGGTCGCGTTGAGCGCTTTGACAGGCGTCTCGAGAACCTGGTGGGGAATACTTTCGCGCGCATGTTCGGCGGCAACGTCGTCACGCAGGAAGTGGCGGTTGCGCTCGAGAGGGAAGGCGAGGAGAACGTTCGTGAGCTGGCAGGCGGTCGGCAGCTCGCCCCGAATCACTACATCGTGTCTTTGGGGGCGGCTGACCACGATCGCATGGCCGGCGATGAGCAGCGGGTCACCGGGGTTCTCGCGAGGGCGGTGGCGGAACACCTCGCCGCACAGGGCTGGGACACCTATGGTGACGTCGTCGTATCACTCGAGCGCAACGAGGCGCTGCATACTGGACAGTTCAAGACCCGTTCGTCCGTCGATCCCGACGCCCGCGACACTGCGGGGGAAGGGCCGTCACGGTCGGCACGACCCAGCAACGCAGGAGACCCACCAATGAGCCAGCCCCCCGGCTACGGCCAATACGACCAGGGTGACCCGTACGGCCAGCAGGGCCAGTACGGCTACGGACAGCAGGGTGGCCAGCAGCCCGGGTACGACCAGGGTTATGGCGGTCAGCCGCAGCAGGGCTACGACCAAGGCTACGGCGGCCAGCCCCCCGCGCAGGGCTACGACCAGTACGGCGGCCAGGGCCAGCAGCCCGGTTACGACCAGGGCTACGGCGGGCAGCCGCAGCAGGGTTATGACCAGGGTTACGGCGGCCAGCCTCCGGCGCAGGGCTACGACCAGGGTTACGGCGGCCAGGCTCCGCAGGGCGGGTACGACCAGGGCTACGGGCAGCCGCAGCAGGGGTACGACCAGGGCTACGGCGGCCAGCCCCCCGCGCAGGGCTATGACCAGGGTTACGGCCAGCAGGGCGGGTACGACCAGTACGGCGGCCAGCCGCAGGCGGCTTACGGCCAGGACCCGTACGCGCAGCAGGGCGCCCCGGTGCCCGGACGGCAGCTGCAGGCGAGCCTCCAGCTGGACGACGGCTCCAACCGCACCTACTCGCTGAAGCAGGGCGCGAACGTGGTCGGCCGCGGCCAGGACGCCGACTTCCGGCTCCCGGACACCGGCGTCTCCCGGCGGCACCTGGAGATCACCTGGGACGGCCAGAGCGCGACGCTCGCCGACATCGGTTCGACCAACGGGTCCACGGTCAACGGCACTCCGGTGCAGACCTGGCAGCTGGCCGACGGCGACGTGATCAGGGTGGGCCATTCGTCCCTGGTGTTCCGAACCCAGGGCTGATCGCAGACCGTCCACAGGGTTCCCGCAGAATTGTCGTGCGGGGGGATCCGCGGCGCGCGTGGCGCCGCGGCTTGCAGGCACAGGCGGGAGCGGACACAACAAGTGCCAGAGCTGGTCGTTCAACTCACCAGAGTGGGCTTTCTCGTGCTGCTCTGGCTCTTCGTGTTCGCCGCGCTCCGAGTCGTGCGCTCGGACCTCTACGCCGCTTCGGGCCTGCGGGTCCAGGTGCCGTCCTTCCGCCGCAACAAAGAGAAGAAGCCGCGGGGCAGCAAGGCCCCGCAGCAACTGCTCGTCACACACGGGGCCCTCGCGGGCACTCGCATCGCGCTCGACGGCCGGCCGATCCTCATCGGCCGGGCCGACGACTCGACGCTGGTGCTCGACGACGACTACGCATCGACCCGGCACGCCCGGATCGCGCTGCGCGGGGAGGACTGGTACGTGGAAGATCTGGGCTCGACGAACGGGACCTACCTCGACCGGGCTAAGGTCACTGCACCCCTCCGGGTCCCGCTCGGAGTCCCCATCCGGATCGGCAAGACGGTGATCGAGCTTCGCCCATGACTCTCGTCCTCCG
Source organism: Amycolatopsis sp. NPDC003676 (assembly GCF_053587275.1). Taxonomy (NCBI): domain Bacteria; kingdom Bacillati; phylum Actinomycetota; class Actinomycetes; order Pseudonocardiales; family Pseudonocardiaceae; genus Amycolatopsis; species Amycolatopsis sp. NPDC003676. Next base: position 45,894 of record NZ_JBSFNS010000042.1, on the reverse strand, counting down.
CTACGCGGCCCGCAGCGACCGGGGCCTGGTGCGTTCCAACAACCAGGACTCCGTGTACGCCGGCCCGCGTCTCCTCGCGCTCGCCGACGGCATGGGCGGGCACGCCGCAGGTGAGGTGGCCAGCAAGGTCGTCATCGCCTCGCTCGCCCCGCTCGACGACGACGAGCCGGGAGACGACCTCCTCGCCCAGCTCCGCGAAGCCGTCCAGAACGGCAACGCGGCGATCGCCGAACTGGTGTCCCAGGACCCTGATCTCGACGGCATGGGCACCACGCTCACCGCCGTCTTGTTCGCGGGAAGCAGACTTGGTCTGGTCCACGTGGGCGACTCGCGCGCGTATCTGATGCGCGGCGGCCAGTTCGCCCAGATCACCCGGGACGACAGCTTCGTCAACGAACTGCTCGAACAGGGCCGCATCACGCCGGAAGAGGCGGCGGTGCACCCGCAGCGGTCGCTGCTGCTCAAGGCGCTCACCGGACACGAGGTCGAACCGAGCCTCACCGTGCGCGAGGCGCGTCCCGGTGACCGGTACCTGATTTGCTCCGACGGTTTGTCCGGAATGGTCAGCGACGAGACGCTCGCCGAGGCCGTGCAGATCCCGGATCCGCAGGATTGCGCCGACCGGATGATCGAGCTGGCCCTCAAGGGCGGCGGCACGGACAACGTGACCGTCATCATCGCCGACGTGGTCGACGTCGATTTCGGCGACGACGCCCCGATCGTGGGCGGAGCCGCGGGCGACGGCAGCGACGAGATGCATCAGGGCGACTCCCCCGCGGCCAGGGCGCGCGCGCTGACCCAGCCGCCGCCGCAGCCGCGACCGGAGCAGCAGGCTCCACCCGAAGACCCGAAGGCGAAACGGCGGAAACGGTTCCGCTGGCTCGTCGGGGCGGTCGTGGTGCTGATCGTGCTGGGCGCCGCCGCGATCGCGACTCGATACTTCGTGCTCAGCCAGTACTACGTCGGAGAGGGCCCCGATCAGGAGGTCGTGATCTATCGCGGCGTCCCGGGCAGCGTCCTCGGCATCGACCTGCACTCGCTCGAGCAGGGCTCGTGCCCGCCGGGCCAGCTGTGCACCGACAAGCTTCGCGTCTCCGCGTTGCAGGAGGACGCGCGGATCGCCGTGCAGAACGGCGTGAAGCGCGAAAGCCTCGACGACGCGCGCAAGTACATCGACGATTTCCTGCGTCTCAAGAAGAAGCTGTCGGACTGCAAGCCGACCTCTTCCACGGGCGTCCCGCAGTCGGGTGCGCCCTCGTCCAGCGTGGCGCCGCCCGGCGGCACGCCTTCGTCGGCGAACCAGCCTGCGGGGAGGGACTGCTCGACGGCGGGTACGCCGCCGACGGGGGGCGGTAACTGATGGGCCAGCCGTTGGCCGACCCGACGTCCGCCCAGTTCGCCACCAATCCGCCGCGAGACCTCCCCAAGCGCAGGGGCACGGAGCTCGCGTTGCTGGCGTTCGCGGCGGGCATCGTCACCCTGGCGCTGGTCATCGTCGAAGCCAACCAGGAGCAGGAGCTGACGCTCTCGATCCTGTGGGTGGGACTCGCTTATCTCGGCGTGCTCGCCACGACGCACCTCGCTGTGCGCCGGTGGGCTCCGTACGCCGATCCGGTGCTGCTGCCGTGCGTCGCGCTGCTGAACGGAATCGGGCTGGTGATGATTCACCGGCTCGACCTGGCGAAGGCCGAATCGGCGTTGCAGCGCGGCAAGGAGTACTCGCCGGAGATCACCAAGCAGCTGCTGTTCACCGCGGTTTCGCTGGTGCTGTTCGTGATCGTGCTGGTGGTGGTCAACGACCACCGCACGCTGACCCGCTACAGCTACATCGCCGGACTGGTCGGGCTCGGCGCGCTCGCGCTGCCCGCGGTGCTGCCCGCCAGCCTGTCCGAGGCGGGCGGTGCGAAGGTGTGGCTGAAGCTGCCGTTCTTCTCGATCCAGCCGGGCGAGTTCGCGAAGATCCTGCTGATGATCTTCTTCGCCTCGTTCCTGGTGTCCAAACGCGATTTGTTCATGGTGGCGGGCAAGAAGTTCCTCGGCGTGGAGCTGCCGCGCGCGCGTGACCTCGGCCCGATCCTGATCGCCGCCGCCGCGGCCATCGGCGTGCTGGTGTTCGAGAAGGACCTCGGCACGTCGCTGCTGTACTTCAGCATCATCCTGGTGATGCTCTACGTCGCGACCGAGCGCGCGATCTGGGTCGTCGTCGGGCTGACGTTCTTCGTCGGCGGCTGCATCATCGCCTACAACCTGTTCGGCCACGTCCAGCAGCGCGTGGAGAACTGGCTCAACCCCACCGGCCCGCGCTACGACGTGCTGGGCGGCAGCTACCAGCTCGCGCAGGGCCTGTTCGGGCTCGGCACCGGCGGCGTCGGCGGCACCGGGCTCGGCGCGGGCCGCCCGGACATCCCGCCCGCCGCGAGCACCGACTTCATCACCGCCGCGATCGGCGAGGAGCTCGGCTTCATCGGGCTGGCCGCGGTGCTGATGCTGTACGTGCTGCTCGCGATGCGCGGCATGCGCAGCGCGCTGGCCGTACGCGACACGTTCGGAAAGCTGCTCGGCGGCGGGCTCGCCTTCACCATCGTGATCCAGATCTTCGTGGTCGTCGGCGGCGTCACCGCGCTCATCCCGGAAACCGGCGTCACCGCGCCGTTCCTGTCCTACGGCGGCTCTTCGCTGCTGGCGAACTACATCCTGGTCGCCCTGATGCTGCGCATTTCGGACGCGGCGCGCAGGCCGGCCACCCGGCCGAAGCCGCAGCAGCCGCAGGCTCCGATCGCCGAAGCGCACACCGTGATGGTGCGGCGTCCGCCAGCCGAAGGCGACCCGAACGGGAGGACCGCGTGAACGCCCCCCTGCGCAAGGTCGGCATGGCGATGCTCGCGATGATCGTGCTGCTGCTGGCCAACGACACCTACGTCCAGGTCATCAAGGCCGACACGTACCGCACCGACCCGCGCAACCAGCGGGTGCTCTACGACGAGTACTCCCGCCAGCGCGGCCAGATCGTGACGCCGGACGGCACCGTCCTCGCCGGCGTGAAGCCCTCGACGGACAAGTTCAAGTTCTTCCGCACCTACGCCGACGGCCCGATGTACGCCCCGGTCACCGGGTACTACTCGATCAACTACGGCGCGGGCGGGCTCGAGCGCGCCGAGGACGACGTGCTGAACGGGTCGGACCCGCGACTGTTCGTGCGCCGCCTGTCGGACATGGTCACCGGCCGCGATCCGCGCGGCGGCAACGTGAAGCTCACCATCGACCCGAAGGTGCAGAAGGCCGCCTACGACCTGATGACGCAGCGCGGCTACACCGGCGCGGTGGTCGCGATGGAGCCGAAGACCGGCCGCATCCTCGCGATGGTGTCGACCCCGTCGTACGACCCGAACCAGCTGGCGACGCACGGCACCGACCAGAACAAGGCGTGGGACGCCTACTCCAAGGACAAGAACAACCCGATGCTGAATCGGGCGATCTCGGAGAACTACCCGCCGGGGTCGACCTTCAAGATTGTTACCGCCAGCGCGGCGCTGGAGAGCGGGATCGGCCCGGACACCCAGGTCAGCACCGCGCCGAACGTCCAGCTGCCGGGCACGAACACGACGCTGGAGAACTACGGCGGCGAGACCTGCCCGGGCAACACGTTCAAGGACGCGCTGGCGCACTCGTGCAACGTGCCGTTCGCGACGTTCGCCGGCCAGCTCGGCGCGGACAAGATGAAGGCGGCCGCGGCCAACTTCGGCATCGGGCAGAACGACCTGACCGTGCCGATGCGGGTCGTCGGCTCGACCGTCGGCCCGCTCGACTCGCCGGGCGCGCTCTACCAGAGCGGCATCGGCCAGCGCGACGTCCGGCTCACCCCGCTGCAGGACTGCCTGCTCTCGGCGACCGTCGCGAACAACGGGTACGCGATGAAGCCGCAGCTGATCCAGTCGATCCTGGCCCCGGACCTGTCGACGGTCGAGAACGTCGACCCGGAGCAGCTCACCGGCAAGCCCGCGCTGTCGCCGGAGAACGACAAGATCCTCACCGACATGATGATCGCGTCGGAGTCCTTCACCAAGGGCGGCGGCAAGAACGACGCGCTGAAGATCGCGTCGAAGACCGGTACCGCCGAGCACGGCGCCGACTCGAAGAACACCGCGCCGCACGCGTGGTACACCGCGTTCGCGCCGTCGGACAACCCGCAGATCGCCGTGTCGGTCATCGTCGAGAACGGCGGCAACCGCGGTCTCGCCGCTACCGGCGGCACGGTGGCCGCCGAGATCGGCCGCGCCGCCATCGCCGCCCGGCTCGGGGGTGGATAGCCGATGCTGTCCTCGGGTCAGCTGCTGGCCGAGCGCTACAAGCTGACGAACCGGATCGCCGTCGGCGGGATGGGCGAGGTCTGGCAGGCGAGCGACACCCGGCTCGACCGGATCGTCGCGGTGAAGGTGCTGAAGGCCGAACTGTCCGGCGACGCCGAATTCCTGCACCGGTTCCGTACCGAAGCGCGGATGACCGCGTCGCTCAACCACGCCGGAATCGCCGCAGTGCACGACTACGGCGAGACGGTCAACGAGGATTTGTCCATCGCGTACCTCGTGATGGAGTACGTGGAGGGCGATCCGCTGGCGGGCATCCTCGCCAAGCACGGGCGGCTCACCGCGGACTACACGCTCGATCTGCTTGAGCAGGCCGGAACCGCGCTGCAGGCCGCGCACGAGCAGGGTTTGGTGCACCGCGACGTGAAGCCGGGCAACATCCTGGTCACCCCCGCGGGCAAGGTGAAGATCACCGACTTCGGCGTGGCCAAGGCCGCCGACGCCGCCCCGGTCACCCGTTCCGGCATGGTCATGGGCACGGCGCACTACATCGCGCCGGAACAGGCACTCGGCCAGGACGCGGAACCGGCCAGCGACGTCTACTCGCTCGCCGTGTGCGGGTACGAATGCCTCGCCGGGCACCGGCCGTTCCTGTCCGAGAACGCGGTGACGGTCGCGATGATGCACATCCGCGACGTCCCGCCGCCGCTGCCGCCGGACGTCCCGCCGGGTGCGCGCGCGGTCATCGAGGCGACGCTCGTGAAGGACCCCCGGCAGCGGTACGCGAGCGGCGGCGAGTTCGCCGGCGCGGTCGCCGCGGTCCGGGCCGGCCGCCCGCTGCCCACCCCGCTCGGCCTGGTGAACGCCGCCTACGCGGCGGGGCAACCACCAGTGCCGCCGGTTCCGCCCGCAGTGCCGCAGGCGGGTACCGGCGCGCCGATCGGGCCTAGCTCCAATCCGGCGTTCCGGCCGCTGTCGGCTCCGCCGGGTCCGCCGGTACAGCCGGTTCCGCCGCCGAAGCGGAACCAATGGGGCTGGTGGGTGCTGCTCGCGGTGGTCGTCGTCGTGGTCCTGGTGGCCGTGGCGTTCCTGATCGCGAGAGTGGTGTCGGCCGGCAACGGCGGACCGCCGCGAAGCGTGGACAGCGGGAGCGGACCGACCTCAGCCACCCCGGCCGGAACGAGCGAGGCCCAGGGCCTGCAAGGCATGATGACCACACCTTGGACGGAATGGAACGGCACGAAGCGATGACGACACCCAGACTGCTCTCCAATCGGTACGAGCTGGGCGACACGCTCGGGTACGGCGGTATGTCCGAGGTCCACCACGGGCACGACGTGCGGCTGGGCCGGGAGGTCGCGATCAAGGTCCTGCGCGCGGACCTCGCCCGTGATCCGCAGTTCCAGGAGCGGTTCCGGCGCGAGGCGCAGAACGCCGCCGCGCTGAACCATCCCGCGATCGTCGCCGTGTACGACACCGGCGAGGCGAACACCGACGTCGGGCCGCTGCCGTACATCGTGATGGAGTACGTCGAAGGCCGGACGCTGCGCGACATCGTCAAGACCGAGGGCCCGCTGTCGCAGAAGCGCGCGATGGAGGTCATGGCCGACGTCTGCGCCGCGCTCGACTTCTCGCACCGGCACGGCATCGTGCACCGCGACGTGAAGCCGGCGAACGTGATGATCACGAAGAACGGCGCCGTCAAGGTGATGGACTTCGGCATCGCGCGCGCCATGCACGACGGCCAGTCGGCGATGACGCAGACCGCGGCCGTCATCGGCACCGCCCAGTACCTCTCGCCGGAGCAGGCGCGCGGCGAGTCCGTGGACGCCCGCTCGGACGTCTACGCCGCGGGCTGTGTGCTGTACGAACTGATCACCGGCGAGCCGCCGTTCACCGGCGATTCCCCGGTCGCGGTGGCGTACCAGCACGTGCGGGAGGACCCGAATCCGCCGTCGTCGGTGAACCCGGCGGTGTCGCCGGAACTGGACGCGGTCGTGCTGAAGGCGCTGGCCAAGGGTCCGGCGAACCGGTACCAGTCGGCCGCCGAGATGCGCTCGGACCTGGTCCGGACGCTGTCCGGGCAGCGTCCGTCGGCCCCGATGGTGATGTCGGACGACGAGCGCACCCAGGTGATGAACGCCGACCGGCGCCAGCCGCAGGCCTACGACGAGTACGCCGACGAACCGGAAGAGGACCCGCGGGCCAAGCGCCGGCGCCGGATCATCTTCGGGGTGATCGCCGCGCTGCTCGTGGCGGGCGTGGTGCTGCTGATCTTCTGGCTGAGCGGATCGTTCCGCGCCAAGCCCGAGAACGCGCAGATCCCGCCGGTGGTCAACACGCCGGTGCAGACGGCGAAGTCGCAGCTGCAGCAGGCGGGCTTCTCGTCGTTCGGGCCGACCAAGTACGTGGTGTGCGGCCCCGAGGCGAGCAACCCCGGCGGCCAGACCTGCACCGAGGACCAGATCGACAAGGTCATCGCGATCGACCCGCAGGTCGGCGCGTCGGTGCCGACCACGACCACGATCACCCTCACCGTCGGCCAGAAGCCGGGCAGCGCGACGGTGCCGGACCTGCAGGGCAAGTCGCCGGACGACGCGAAGGCGGCGCTCGAGCAGGCCAAGCTGAAGCTGGGCAACACGACGTCGAAGCCCGTCGACAACCCGAACGACGTCGGCAAGGTCGTGTCGCAGAACCCGACCGCGAACTCCTCGGCCACCGAGGGCACGCCGGTGGACATCGTCGTCGGATCGGGCCTGTCGCAGAAGAAGGTGCCGAACACGGTCGGCCAGGACTACGCGACGGCGAAGCAGACGATCGAGAACGCCGGTTTCCAGGTCCAGCGCAGCGACCAGGCCTCGGACAAGCCGAAGGACCAGGTCATCGACCAGCAGCCCAACGGCGGCTACCTGCCCTCGAACAGCACGGTGAAGCTGACCGTGTCGTCCGGCCCGCAGCAGATCCAGATGCCGGACCTGACCGGGATGACCCAGGACCAGGCGACGCAGAAGCTGCAGAGCGTGGGCTGGTCGGGCAGCATCCAGACGCAGACCACGCACAGCGGCAGCGGCCAGCCGAACACCGTGGTGAAGCAGAATCCGCCTGCCGGAACCCAGATCAGCCCGAATCAGACGATCATGCTGACGATCAAGGCCGACGACGGCAGCGGCGGCTCGACGACGTCGAGCACCGGCGGCGGGATCTTCCCGCCGGGCGGGATCCACAACAACGGCTGATCCGCCCGCAAAGGAGGGCCCGCACGGTGCGCACCGTGCGGGCCCTTTTTTCGCGCCGGCCGATCAGTCTTGGTCGAGGAAACTCCGCACGCTGGCGAGCACCTCGTCGACGTCGTGCCCGCCGCCGCAATCGACGTCCAGCTCCTCGACGGCCCCGGAACGCTTCACCGTGAGCGACACCTGCCGCCCGTCGCGCTGCCCGCGCAACCAGCCGAAGAGCGACCGGCAGAACGTGCCCGCCGACCGGCTGCTCACCATCACGACGACGTCGCTTCCCGGCCCGGCGAGCCGCACCCGGCCGGCGAGTTCGTCCTCGGCGCCGAGCCAGGAAACCAACTGCTGCAACTCGTCCGCGGAGCCGTCCACGCTGATCGCGGCGATCCCTGCCGTCACGGATGCTCCCCTCCCGGGCCGAACAGACGGCGCGAGGGTAACCGACTCGCTACCTGACCCGGAACCCCCAAATCGGCATTTGCCGAATGCAATTTGCAAACCACAGCGAGTGTCGTCGCCTGCGGTAGTGCTTGACCAGCGCGAATAGGCACATGACCGCTCCGAGCGACAAAGCAGTCGGAATCGCTACATTCGCTGGGCGGGCAGTTGCTTCAGGAGCTGGGACCCACAGATCGAAGAATATTCCGGCCGCGACCACCCCAACGCACCCCGCGAGCAGCACCCGCAGGGACACCAAGCGCACTTTTTCCGGCTGCTTGCCGAGCCAGGAGAACGCCTCGGTGAAGTCGACCCGCCGGCCCTCGCGCCAAACGCGGCGATACAAAAAAGACCCCGAAGTCTGGGCGAGCACCAGCGCCACCAAACCGGCGAAGAGATTTCCGAGTCTGGTGCTGGCTGAAGCGTCGCTGGCCAGAGCAGTCGCCAATCCGCCAACGGTGTATCCAATGCTGAGGTAGAGACCAAGCCACTGCAGCGCAGCAAGCGCGGCCCGCCACAGCCACACTGCGTGCTGGACAAGCGGCTTGTCCAGAGACGGCTCATCGCGCGGGACTGTCCTCGCTGCCGGGACCTCCTCGCCCCGATGGCTGGCGCTTTCCGCTGGTTTCAGCTCGCGTTTCGGCACACCTGGATCGGCAGGCGCGGGCGCTGCCGGAGCCTTGGCCCCCAACGGTTCCCGGCGCAGCAGAAGGCTGCTGCTGGTGTCCGTCGCCTGCATCTTCGGCCGGGGCATTCCGCGACGCGCGAGAGCCGCGTCAAGGGCGCCGTAGAGGTTGGTGACGTCCAGCGGACGCCCGCGGGAACGGCTCAGCAAGCTGAGCAACTCCGCGGTGAACGCGGTATTGCGGTCTCCGGGCGGGGACAGCGACCGCTCGTTCTTCGGCGAGGAAGCGATCACTGTTGTTCCGCGGACCTCGATCTCCCGCGAATCCAGCAGGGAATCCGACATCGCTCCGATCGCCAGGCCGGAGTAGCAGCAGTCGAGGATGAGCAGCTTGACCTGTGCGGGGCTCATCTCCACCGCGTCGCGCAAGGTATCGAAGGCGACCGCCGTCGTCTCCGGTTCTTCGGGGTCCGTCTCGCGCGTCGTCAGATAGAGCCGGTCGCGGAGTTCGTGCCGGATCCCGTGACCGGCGTAGTAGACGAAGAGGAAATCTTCGGCTTCGCGGGAGTAGCGGCGCAAGCGCCTCGTCAGGCTCGTCGGCGACTCCGGATTGTCGACGACATAGCAGTGTTCCCGGCTGAGAATCCCGGTCTGCGGATCGCTGAGCGCCGCACGCAGGTCCGTCAGATTGTTGTGGACTGCCGGCAGATTCGCGAACAGCTCGGACTCGAAGTCGCTCGTGCCGATGAGGATCGCTCGAGACAGCGCCGGATCGGGAAGGACGCTCACTCGGTCAAGACTCCTGGTCGAGGAATTTCTGGAGCGCGGCAAGCACTTCAGCGGAATCGTCGCCCGAGCCGCACTCCAGTTCGAGCTTGTCCTCGCCCATCGTCAGTTTGAGAGACACCTTTCGTGCTTCGCGGCGACGAGCCAGCCAGTCGAAGAGCGAGCGGCACAGCGCGGTCGCGGTGCCGCTGGTGGCGATGACGGTGATTGCTTCCAGCGCACCGCCCATTTCGCCAGGACGCGCCGGTGCGTCTTGGGCTCGGATCCGGCCGCGCAAGTCGTCCTCGTCGCGAAACCATGCCGCGAGCTTCCGGAGCTCGTCGTCCGCCGCCTCCGGCATGGTGATCAGGATGATGCCAGCCGCCATGTGACCTCCCCCTTGTTCAAGATCGTCGCGCGGAAACCGCGCCCACCACAGTCATGCTCGCCGCCAGCAGCACCACCGACGCGCCGATCGCCAAGCCGAGCGGACCGCCGTACGGAGTGCCGCTCATCAGCGCCTCCAGCAGCGGATGCACCACCGGGACCCACTTTCCCAGCAGCACCACGCCAAGCACGAGAACCGCGGCGAGCACCGTCCATCCGATGCGCGATACCAGCAGTCGCGAGCACGGCAGGCCGATCGCGATGCCGACCAGAGCGCACGCCAGATGGGTCGCCAGGCCGGTACTGACAATCTGCCAATGCAGCTGATTCCGATGCGTCGCCGCCCACGCGACAGTCACGACCGTGCACACCAAGGTGCAGCCGAAAACCGTAAGCACCGCGCCGCCAATGGTTTTCCGGTTGCCCCCAGCATGATTGAGGGTGATCAACCGCTGCACCGGGTCTTCGATGTCCAGCAACGCGATCGTGAGCCAGCAACCGAGTACGAGAACCCCTGCCCCGCTAACGCCATACAGCGGAATCACCGGCGAACTCGGGTCTGCGTAAAGGATCGAGCACAACGCTAGGTACGCGAGGCCCGCGGGCAGGTACCGCTGCGAATGTCCCAGCAGCGCCAGGTAATAGCGGCTCACTGCGAGCACGGCGCCACCTCCCGCACCGACCAGCCGCCGGAAAGCGCACGCAGCAGTACGGCGTCGGCGTGTTCGGCGTCGACCGTCAGGACCACGCCGCCTGCCTGGTCGGCGACCGTGTGCACGCCTGGTTCAGCGGACCAGTTGTCGACGCTCGACGACACCGGCAGCAGCGTGATCCGTTTGCGCTCCGGATGCGTTTCCAGCGGCGCGAGCCGGCCGGATTCGAGCCGGTACACCTCGTCGGCGTGGGCGCGGACGACGTCCGGCCGATGGTCGGTGAATACGACGCTCGCGCCTCGGGCCCGGGTTTCCGCGACCAATTCGCCGAGCACCGCGTGCGTGCCGACGTCGAGACCGGACCAGGGTTCGTCGAGGATCAGCAGGTCCGGCCGCACCAGCACGGCTTGTGCGAGGCCGATCTTCTGCGCGTTGCCTTTCGACAGCGTCCGTAGCTGCGCGTCCGGACTGCCGACCAGCGCGAGCCGCTTCAGCAGCGGATCGATGCCGGACAGGTCGGCCAGTCCGCGGATCCGCGCGAGATGCCGCAGGTATGCCCGCGCGCTCAGCCGCTGGCCGCCGGGGAACCGGTCCGGCAGGTAACCGACCGCCGGGCTTCCGGTGATGTCGCCGTACGACGCGCGCGATACCCCGGCCAGGATCCGCAGCAGGGTTGATTTGCCCGATCCGTTCGTGCCGAGGATGCCGACGACCCGTCCCGCGGGCACCTCGAAATCGACGTGCGTCAGGACGGGTTCACCGCTGCCGTAACGTTTTCCGACTCCGCTGAGCCGGATCAGCGGAGTCGGCGCGGTCACGCAGTCGCGGCCTTCTGCAGCGTGCGGGTGGCCCGCTCCAGGTCGTCGACGACGGACGGCGCGACCGGGTGTCCGGCCGAGGCCATCCAGTTCGCCAGCATCCGGTGCCCGCATTCGGTGAGCACGGATTCGGGGTGGAACTGCACGCCCTCCAGCGGCAGCTCGCGGTGCCGCATGCCCATCACGATGCCGCTCTCGGTGGTCCCGGTGACCTCGAAAACGGCCGGATCGATGGTGTCCGGCAGCACGGTGAGCGAGTGATAGCGAGTGGCGGTGAACTCCTCCGGCAGCCCGGCGAGGATGCCGACGCCGGTGTGATGCACCTGGCTGGTCTTGCCGTGCAGCAGCTCGTCGGCCCGGTCGACGGTGGCACCGAAGTGCACGCCCAGCGCCTGGTGGCCGAGGCAGACGCCCAGCATCGGCGTGCGCGTCTCGGCGCATTTCGCGATCACTTCAATGCTCTGACCTGCACGTTCCGGCGTTCCCGGGCCCGGCGAGACGAGCACCGCGTCGAATTCGGGCACGCGGTCGAGGTCGACGACGTCGTTGCGCCACACCGTGCAGTCGGCGCCGAGCTGCGCCAGGTACTGGACGAGGTTGTAGACGAAGCTGTCGTAGTTGTCGACGACGAGAACGCGCATAGCGCCAGCTTAGCGGCTCCCACCTGGTGGACCGTACGCCAGATCACAGTGATTGTTAGGATCACCTAACTTACCGTGGACCGGTGAGCCGAATCCTTCGTGTCGCCGTCGTTGGCGCCGGTCCCGCCGGCATTTACGCCGCCGACCTGCTGGACAAGTCCGACGCGGACGTCGAGATCGACCTGTTCGAGCGCATGCCCGCGCCGTTCGGGCTGATCCGCTACGGCGTCGCGCCCGACCACCCGCGCATCAAGGGCATCGTCAACGCCCTGCACAAGGTGCTCGACCGGCCGAACATCCGGCTGCTCGGCAACGTCGACTACGGCACCGACCTCAAGCTCGACGACCTGCGCGAGTTCTACGACGCGGTCATCTTCGCGACCGGCGCGATGGCCGACCGCGCGCTCGACCTCCCGGGCATCGACCTCGACGGCAGCCACGGCGCCGCCGACTTCGTGTCCTGGTACGACGGTCACCCGGACGTGCCGCGCACCTGGCCGCTCAATGCCACGTCGGTCGCGGTGCTCGGCGTCGGCAACGTCGCGCTGGACGTGGCGCGCGTGCTCGCCAAGACCGCCGACGAACTGCTGCCGACCGACATCCCGGCGAACGTCTACGAGGGTCTGAAGGCCAGCCCGGTCACCGACGTGCACGTGTTCGGCCGCCGCGGTCCGGCGCAGGCGAAGTTCTCGCCGCTGGAACTGCGCGAACTGGACCATTCGCCGAACGTCGAGGTGATCGTGCACCCCGAGGACATGGAGTTCGACGAGGCGAGCGTCGCGCAGCTGCGGTCCTCCAAGCAGACCGACATGGTCGTGAAGACGCTGCAGGAATGGGCGATTCGCGACGAAGGCACCCGTCCGCGGCGGCTGCACCTGCACTTCTTCCACGCCCCGACCGAGGTGCTCGGCGAGGACGGCAAGGTCGTCGGCCTGCGCACCGAACGCACCGAGTACCGCGACGGCAAGGTCGTCGGCACCGGCGAGTTCCACGACTGGGACGTCCAGGCGGTGTATCGCGCGGTCGGCTACCTGTCGTCGCATCTGCCGGAAATCCCGTTCGACCACACCGCGGGCGTGATCCCCAACCAGGGCGGCCGCGTGCTGGACCTGGACGAGAACCAGGTCCCCGGCGTGTACGTGACCGGCTGGATCAAGCGCGGCCCGGTCGGCCTGATCGGCCACACGAAGGGCGACGCGGCCGAGACCGTCGCGAACCTGCTGGCGGACGCGGACACTCTCGCCGCGCCGCGGCATTCGTCGCCGGAAGCGATCCTGGAATTCCTCGCCGCGCGCGGGATTTCGTTCACCACCTGGGAAGGGTGGGGCAAGCTCGACGCGCACGAAAAGTCGCTCGGCGAGGCCGAAGGACGCGAGCGGGTGAAGGTCGTGGAACGGGACGAGATGGTGCGGGTTTCACGCGCCTGAGTTCAGGTAGACGATCTTCCCGCGGGTGTGTCTGCTTTCGCTCAGCTCATGCGCGGCGGCGGCTTGGCTCAGCGGGAAGGTCGCTGCGACGGGGATCTTTAAGCGCCCTTCCTCGGCAAGCTTTATCGCAGTGGCAAGGCCGTGTACTGCCAGTGGGTCGGCCCCGGGGATCGCGGCGCTGTGCGAGAAATGCACGCCATGCTGTGCCGCGGTGGCGTCGGTGATCGTCACGACCCTCGCGGGGTCTCCGGCGATCTTGATCAGATCTGGCAGTGCTCCCCCGGCACAGTCGAATACCGCGTCGACGCTGCCGACCCGGTCGACCAGTCCGGGTCCGTATGTCGTCGGCTCCGCACCGAGTGAGCGCAGGAAATCGTGGTTGTGCGGGCTCGCGGTGCCGATAACGGTGGCACCGCGGGCTACTGCCAACTGAACCGCGACCGTGCCGACCCCGCCTGCCGCGCCGTGCACCAGGAGCGTTTCGCCAGGCAGCTGGTCCAACACTCGGGTGGCGGTTTCGATCGCACCCGCGGCACCGCCTGCCTCGGCCCAGCTCCATGCGACCGGTTTGACTGCCCAGTGAACGAGAACGGCGTACTCGGCGTTGGCCCCGCGACGATCCGCGGCCGTCATGCCGAAGACGTGTGCGCCGAGCTCTATCCCAGGAACTCCATCGCCCACTTCGTCCACCACGCCAGCAGCGTCGTATCCCGTCCGGAACGGCAGCCTCGCACCTTTGCGCTCGCCGGACCGGATAGCGGTTTCGCCCGCGGAAAAGCCGGACGCACGCACGGAAATGCGAATCTCGCCAGGCCCGGCGTGCGGTTCGGCGACATCGGCGACGTGCACGACGCTGGGCGGGCCATACTGATCAAACTGGACGGCTTTCATGCGTCCGACGGTATTCCAGCAGGTCAGCGGTCCAGGCGGAACTGAGAGGGGTGACGGCCGAAGTGAGACGGGCCGACGCCGCGCACAACCGCGTACGCATTCTCGCCACTGCCCGAGTGGCCTTCACCGTCCGCGGATACCGCGTGCCGATACGAGAGATCGCGCGGCAAGCCGAGGTGAGCGTCGCGACGGTCTATCGGCATTTTCCGACCAAAGACGCGCTGATCGCCGAAGCGTTCGCCGCGGAGCTGGGGCTGTGCTCGTCGATCGTCGAGGAGGGCCTTGCCGCGGCTGACCCGTGGCTGGGTTTCGTCCTGGCGGTGGAGAAACTCACCGAGGTGCACGCCCGTGAGCAGGGGTTTCGCGCGTTCGTCGCGCAACTGCCGCGACGCCTCGACTTCGCCGCCGACCGCGCCCGGACGCTGCGGCTGCTGCTCGAACTCATCCGCCGAGCCAAGGAAAGCGGCGATCTGCGCGCGGATTTCGTGCTGGAAGACCTTGTGCTGGCGTTGGTCGCCAACGAGGGCATCCAGGTGGAACCGCCTTCCGCGCGCGTCGCAGCGGTGCGGCGGTTCACGGCGTTGCTGCTCCAGTCTTTCCGGGCACATCCGGGCGCTGAGCCGCTTCCGCCCGCGGTGCGGGTGCCGCTCAGCTAGAACCGAGGAACTTCAACACGGCCAGCACCCGGCGATTCGTATCGTCAGAAGCGGAAATCCCGAGTTTGGCGAAGATATTCGCGGTGTGCTTGCCGACCGCGCCTTCACTGAAGTGCAACCGGCTGGCGATCGCGGCGTTCGAACAACCCTCCGCCATCAAACCGAGCACTTCGCGTTCCCGTGGCGTCAGGGCCGCCAGCGGATCGGAAGCATTGCCCGCCACCAGTTTCGCGATCACTTCCGGATCCATCGCGGTCCCGCCCGCCGCGACCCGGCGGACCGCGTCAATGAACTGTTCCGCGTTGAATACCCGGTCCTTCAACAGATAGCCGACCGCGCCGGTGCCGTCCGCCAGTAATTCGCGCGCGTACAGCTGCTCGACGTGTTGCGACAGCACGAGAATCGGCAGTCCGGGCGTCTCCCGCCGAGCGGCGAGAGCGACCTGCAAGCCCTCGTCGGTATTGGTCGGCGGCATCCTTACGTCCACAATGGACACATCAGGCCGGTGTTCCCGCAGCGCGGCGGCGAGTTCGGGCCCGGAGCCGACGGCCGCGACGACGTCGAAGCCGTGCGCGACGAGCAGATGGGTCAACCCGTCTCGGAGGAGGTACTGGTCTTCGGCGACGACGGTCCGGGGTCGAGCTGGCACGGCACCTCCACAATCGCCTCCGTCGGGCCGCCCGGCGGGCTGGTCAGCGCCAACCTACCGGCGAATCCGGACAGCCTCCGCTCGATCCCGCGCAAACCCGTGCCGCGCGCGGCGTCGGCACCGCCCTTGCCGTCGTCGGTGACGGTCGCGCGCAGCAACCCGTCGAGATACTCCAGCACCACGGTCGCGCGCCGGGCCTCGCCGTGTTTAGCCGCGTTGCCAAGCAATTCGCACACCGCGAAGTACACGCAAGCCTCCGCCGGCTGTTCGAGCCGCCCCGGCACCGAGGCCGTGACCTCGACTTTCAACGGACTGTCCAACGCTGCCGCACGGACCGCATCGACCAGTCCGCGCTCCGACAACACCGGCGGATGGATGCCGCGCACCAGAGACCGCAGCTCGGTGAGCGCCTCCGACGACGCTTCCCGCAGCTCGGCAGCCAGCTGTTTCGCTTTATCCGGATCATGGTCGATCAATGCTTCGACCGCACCAAGCTTCATCCCCATCGCGACCAGCCGCGACTGGATGCCGTCGTGCAGGTCGCGTTCGATCCGCCGCAGCTCAGCAGCCTGCGCGACGTTGACCTCGACCCTCGTCTGGTCCAGCCGGTGCACCCGCTGGGCAAGCCGGGACGCCTCGGTCGGACCGAGCAGCCACCGCCCGAGTTTCGCCTGCCACCTGGCGAGCCACGGCGTCGGCAGCAATCCGACGAACACCGCCGCCAACGCCACCGGCGTCATCGCGAACGCACCGCCGGTGCTGGTCGCCGCGGGCAACCCGACCATCTCGAACCAGCTGTGCGCGCCAGTGATCCACAGCGCGACCAGGCCGTAAATCCCCCAGAAGACCAGCGCCGCCGACGGCACCCACAGCACCGGCGTCAGCACCGGAAGCAGCACCGCGGCGGCCATGTCCCGCCAGGTCGCGCGGTCGTGGAGCACCCAGTGGATCCGGGCGCGCAGCATCGGCCACCACGGTTCCTCGTACAGCTGCTTGCCGAACTGGTACAGCCCGTCGCCGCGCGGCACCGGGAGCGCGGGCGGCGGCACGTACGGCTGAGCGATCCGCACGCCCGTCCAGCGCTCAGCCTCGCGGCGGAAGGTGTCGGCGACCGCGCGACTGGCCCGCGTGACCGTCGGGAACGCCGGCACCGCGCCGGTCAGCACGATGACCTGGGCGACCGTCAGGCCCAGCTGCGCCACGGAGATCGCCCACAGTCCCAGCTGATGCCCGAGCGTCTCGAACCGGCGACCAAGCCAGCTTTTCTCTCGCGGTGCGTGCAGGCCAAGCCAGTACCCGGTCCACCGGGCGTACCCGCGCAGCGCGACCGGTCCGGCGACCAGCGAAAACACCGCGAAACCCAGCGCGACCAGCGGATTCAGCAGCTGCCAGCCGAACTCCCGGCCGGTCGCCGGATCCTCCATGATCCACGTGAAACGTCGATTCCAGCGGATCCACCAGGCCCGCCGGTAGAGCTGAGTGCCGTCGCGATACCAGCCGTCACGCTCGCGTTCCGGCTCCGGCGGCTCGGGCCGGTACGGGCTCGGAATATCCCGGCCGGTCCACTGGCCGACCAGCTCCCGGGTGCGCCGCGACCGGACGCGCGCGATTTCGACCGCCGGGGAGAAGAAGAGCACGAGACCCACGCACAGCAGCGCGAACGCGATCAGCTCAAGCAGGACGTCGACCCAGCTCACCACCGCGAGACCGGCGAGTGCCCACGCGCGCCGCACCGACGTCATGGCACCCCCTTTCGCTCCCCAGTCTCGCTGCTCCGGCCTTCCCGGACCCTGGTCGCAGCTCCCGGATCGGGGTGGCCCCAGCCCCACCCCGGCACCAGCAAAACCCCACCTCAACTGGGGTTTCCGGCTCATTCTGCCGGACCGCGGGCGCTTCTAGCGTCGTTCGCATGCGACTCATCGAAGTTTCCGAACTCCGCAAGGCCTATGCGGGCCGGGTTGTGGTCGACGGCGTCTCGTTCTCCGTCGAACGCGGCGAGATCTTCGGCGTACTCGGCACGAACGGCGCCGGGAAGACCACCACTGTCGAATGCCTGCAGGGCCTGCGCTCGCCGGATTCCGGCACGATTTCCGTACTGGGCCTGGATCCTGCGCGCGACGCCGCCGAACTGCGCCGCCGCGTCGGCACCCAACTGCAGGACGCGCGCCTGCCGGAGAATCTGCGGGTCCGGGAAGCGCTTTCGCTGTTCGCGTCCTTCTACCCTAACCCGGCCGACATCGAGATGCTGCTGACCCAACTCGGCCTAGCCGCCCACCGCGACGTCGCCTTCGGCAAGCTTTCCGGCGGCCTCCGGCAACGGCTGTCCATCGCGCTCGCACTGGTCGGCCGCCCCGAGCTGGCGATTCTCGACGAACTGACCACCGGCCTCGACCCGCACGCCCGGCGGGAAACGTGGCAGCTGGTCGAGGACGTGCGTGCTTCCGGCGTGACGATCGTGCTGGTCACCCACTTCATGGACGAGGCGCAACGGCTCTGCGATCGCCTGGTGCTGCTGGATCAGGGCCGCGTCGTCGCCACCGGGACTCCCGCCGACCTGCTCGCCACCACCGGCCAACCCACCCTGCACGAAGCGTTCGTCGCGCTCACTCGCGACTGAAGGAGCTCTCCCGATGCGTACTTTGCTGATCACCGAAGCAAAACTGTTCCTGCGCACGCCGCTGTGGGCACTCCTGGGCGTTTTCCTGCCGACCGCGGTCCTGCTGGGTGTCGGCTCGATCCCCGGCATGCGAGAACCGAGCCCCGTAACTGGTGGATATCGATTTGTCGACCTTTGGGTGCCCTCGCTGATCGTCATCGCGCTGGCGATGCTGGGTCTGCAGGTCATCCCCGCTGCCGTCGCCACCTACCGCGAACAGGGAATTCTCCGCCGCCTAGCCACCACCCCCGTACCGCCCGCGTATCTCCTGCTCGCCCAGGTGCTGATCCACGCCGCCGTCGCGCTGGCCGGAGTTCTGCTGATGCTCGTCACTGCCCGCATCGCCTTCGACGTGCCGATCCCCCGCCATCCCGGACCCTTCCTGCTGGCCCTGCTGCTAGGCCTGGTCTCGGTGTTCGCGCTGGGCCTGATCGCCGCGTCCCTCGCCCGCACCGGCAAAGCCGCCGGCGGACTGGCCATGATCGCGTTCTTCCCCATCATGTTCATCGGCGGCGTCTACCTGCCCCGACCGCTGCTGCCAGCAGTGATCCAGAAAATCGGCGCTTACGTCCCGCCAGGCACCCAACCACTGCAAGACGCCTGGGTCGGCGACGGCGGGCAGCCGCTGCAGTTCGTCGCGTTGGCCGCTTTCGCGCTGGGCGGAACGGCGCTCGCCGTGCGGCTGTTCCGGTGGGAGTGATCCACCAAAGTGGTGATGAAACTCGTTTTCTCTTGTGGCCGGGTCCGGCGGGCCGGTAGCTCTGAGGGGTACCGCTGACCATGGAGGTTGTCTTGTCCTTGGACGTATCGCCCGCGCTGCTGGAAAAAGCCGAACGCGGGGAGGTCTCCGACGCCGAGTTCGTGGCCTGTGTGCGGGAATCGCTGCCGTACGCGTGGGAGGTCATCACCGGAGTGATCGCGGAAGCGGACACCGCCGCGGACGGATTCGCGGACAACGAAACCCCGCCGCCGAGCGAGGCCGCCCGCGGTCAGCTCCTGCGAGCCCTGGCCTCGGACGCGATCCGCGGCGGACTGGAGCGGCATTTCGGGGTGAAGCTGGCATTCCAGAACTGCCACCGGGTGGCGGTGTTCCGCGAGACGGACGGGGATCGGTACCGGGCGTTCGTCTCGCCTCGCGGGCAGTTGCTGAACCAGAGCCCTGAGCTGCGGGACTGCTGAGCCGGTGCGGCCTGGTCAGGGGATTCCCCTGCCCAGGCCGGTTTTAGCTAGTTCTGCATTCCACTGAGGTCACTGACGCGGCGACCTTGGCCTTCGTGGACGACGTGGTCATCACTGTGTTTCGCACGATCGTCTTCCCTGGGGTCGTGCCCGCCGCGGTCTCCGTGATCGGACCGCTTTGGTCGCCGGTGATCTCGTAAGTGACGTCGCACGTGTACTGGTCGATATCCGCTGTGCCCTTGTACGTGAATTTCGGCTCCACCACCACATTGCAGCCAGCAGAGCCGAAGCAGTGCTTGGAAACCGTCTTCAGGGCGACCTCGAAATCGTTGGCCGCCGGCGGGGTGGTGGCAGTGGTCTCCGATGTTGACAGCGACGCTGACGGGTTGACCGTGCTGGAGTCGAACATGCTGTGCCACGTCGATGGCACCGACGTCGGCTGCGCGGAATCGGTACCTGTCGACGATCCGCAGGCGGCCAGGAAGACAAACAGCGCGGATGCGGCAAGCGCGAAACCGATGACTCTGTGAACCGGCATTCGTTCTCCCAGAGGATCGCCGCTGAGTGTGTCCGGTTTGTACTCGCAAGGATCACGATCGGTGTTACACCGCGTGAAGTACACGCCGATCGGGGCGCGAGCTTGTGAGATGAATGCGGTCGTCCGTGCCCACGCCGACAGAGTCCCGGCAGGACTCGAGCCTGCGATCTAGAGATGAGAAGGCCCGAACACCCGGCTAATCCCGCAGCGCGGGCAGCACCTCAGCACCGATCCGCGCGATGTTGGCCAGAGTCCCCTCCGGCGTGCCGGATGCTTCCACGAACATGATCACGTGGGACACCCCGGTGCGCCGGAGGCTTGTTCGCAGGGTCTCGACGCAATGCTCGACCGGACCGACCGGATGGATCGCGCACAGGTTTTCCGTGTACTCCCAAGGATCCCGGGCCGGACCAGGACGATCGTCCACCGGCACGTGGGCGGCTAAGCCATCCGACAGCCAACCAGGCAAAGCACGGCGCACCACCGCGGAGGCATCGTCGCCGACCTGGCATAGCACCGTCGACACGTGGGCCGCAGGTGCGCCATAAGCAGCGACAGTTGCTGCCTTCTCCATGTCATCCGCGTGCAGGCCCAGCAACAACGGCAACTTACGTTCCGCAGCCAGCCGGACGGCAGAGGAAGCCGGGCCGCCGCAGGCCACTACAACGTCCAAAGATCGTTGCGGAGCTGGGCGAAGCGGGACTTCCCGGAAAGCAAAATGTGAGCCCTCAGCCGAGACTCGGCCAGTAGCGGCAGTCAGCAACAGATCCAGCGACTCGGCGAAACCCGTTTCATAGCGCGGCAACCCGGTGCCGAACACTTCCAGATCCTGCCAAGGCCCGCCCCGGCCAACGCCCAATCGCAATCGGCCGTCGGAGATTGCGTCCAGCATTGACCACTGCTCAGCCAACGCGACCGGATGCGTCGTCGACAGCACGCTCACCGCCGTGCCAACGCTGATCCGCGACGTCTGGCCAAGCACGTGTGCGGCGAGCGTGATCGCCGACGGGCACACGCCATAAGGCATGAAGTGGTGCTCGGCCAGCCACACGTCGTCGAAGCCAGCCGCCTCGGCAGCAAGAGCGGCACGGACGGTGCGCCGCAGGACGGCGGCGTCGTCCTGGCCCGGGAAGCGGCCCGAGACCAGGAAGACGCCGAACCTCAGTTGTTCACCGACACGTTGTTGAACCACAGCAGCGGGTCCAGCCACGGGAACACCACGAACATCAGCAGCGCCACAATCCCGAGCACCAGCACGAGCGCGATCACGAACTTCACCGCGAACGGACCGGGCAGATGCCGCCAGAGCCAGCCGTACATCAGGAACCGACTCCGATCTTCTTCAGCAGCGTCGTGTAATCCGGCACCTGCGTCTTCGGCACCTGGCGAGTCAGCACGGAGGTGATGATCAGCCGCTCCTTCGCCGAGAACTGCGGGTGGCACGTGGTGAGCGTGAGCAGCGAAGCCTGCTGCGCCTTGGGCAACGCGTCCGCCGGCTTGTACGGCACCGCGTTCACCGCGTCGCCCTGGCTCGGCTGGACGACCTTGCGGCCGAAGGTTTCGTCGTACGGTCCGCCGCCCGGAATGCTCGCGTTGCGCAGCGTCGAGACGCCCTTGCACTCCGGCTGCGCGCCCTTGCCGCTGCTCCAGCCCTTGATCTCGTCGTCGTAGGGCAGCACCTGGTAGATGAAGAAATCGCTGTGCGTTTCGATGACGATCTGGTCGCAGGAGCTCAGGTTGTCCAGGTCGTTGAACGGCGCGCCCTTTCCGACGCGGTGTCCGGCGATGCCGAAGTTGCCCGGTTCGCCCGGCAGCGCGGTGCCCTTGTAGTGACCGGGACCGACGGCCAGCGAGTCCTCGCCGGTGCCTTCCTGGATGGTGAAGTTGAAGTCCGCGCCGAACGACGGGATGTGGATCCGCGCGAACGCCTTACCGTCGATCAGCTCGGGGTGCAGCGTGCGGTCCTTCTGCCAGTCGCCGTCGAGCTGGTCGCTCGCGGTGTGCTGCTTCTCCGCCGAGAACAGGTCGGTGACCCACACCTCGTACACCATGAACAGCAGCACCACGACGCCGAGCGTGATGAAGATTTCGCCCGCGGTGCGGATCGCGATCCCGCCCTTGCCCAACGGCGGCGGGGTCTTCTTGGCCTTCTTCTTGTCGTCCTCGTCGGCGACGGCCACCGCGGAGAACACCTCGGTCGGCTGCTCGGCGAACTCCGGTCCGGTCATCCGCCGCCGGGACGGATCCGGGGCCCCGGCGCCCACCCGGCGAGGCATCTGACGGCCTTCTTCCGGCTGGCGGCGCGGGTCTCCGCCGCGGGGACGCCGGCTCGGGTCCCCGGGTTCGGGACGGCCCGCGCGCGGGTCGGCCGGACGTCGTTCGCCGCGCGGGTCGCCCTCGGCGCGGAACTCGGCGGTACGGCGGGGTGCGGCGCCGCGCGGGCCGCCGAAATCACCGCCGCGGGGGTCACCCTCGCGGGGCCTGCCGCCGCCCGCTCGCCCTTGTCCGGGGCGGTTTTCGCCGCCGCCCTGGGCCGGTCCGCCCCGGTCGATCGGCGTGCGCTGTTCGGGTGATCTCCGGCCCGGATCGCCGGCCACTCTTCGCCGCGGCGGCGTCTCCCCGGACTGCCTTCTCGGCGGCGGGGGCTGTCGGCGGACCGGGCGGTCAGGTCCCGTGCCGGGGCGGCGGTCGTCCTCGCCCGGCCAATCTTGCGGCGTCACGCAAGCTCCTCCCGCGCCCGGCCGGAGTCCTCCTCGGCACTCCAGGTGGCGCTATTGTCACAGTCTGAGAAACCCGACCGCTCCCGCCCGGTGCTGCGGAGCCGTCCTTTACGTTAACGTGTGCACGTGGCGCTGGTTGCGCACCCCGACAGCGGGACCTCGTCCAGGATGCCGCCACCAGGAATGCCCGAGAGCACGCGAGGAAACGATGCCGAAGTCGAAGGTCCGCAAGAAGACCGCGTACACCCCGCCTGTCGACCGCCGCACCCCGGTGAAGGTCCAGGCCGCGGGACCGTCGAACCTGTTCTACAAGATCGTCATGTTCGGCCTCATGCTCCTCGGGCTGATCTGGCTGGTCGTGAACTACATCGCCGGCGACAAAGTTTCGTTCCTCAGCCAGCTCGGAAACTGGAACTTCGCCATCGGATTCGCCGCCATGATCGCCGGCCTGCTGATGACGATGCGGTGGCGCTGACCATCCGCCGGATCAGCTTTGCTCCGGACGGCCGATTGACACCGAATCACACCGGTGTGACTCATCCCCAGTGTGGATAACCCCTGTGGATAACCACCCGGCCTCGTGGGCTCCGCGCCGAAACCTCGTGGTAGTGGCGTGGGGCCTGACCGCGTTGTTGCTGGTCGGAACCGTCCTGGACGCCACCTTCGGCGACGGCAAGGGCGCGGTGCTCACCGGCCTCGCCACGCTGGCCGTCGGCGCGTTCGCGGTCCATTGGACGCTCGTCCGGCCGCGCCTGGCCGCCGACGAGGACGGTTTGCGCGCTCGCACGCTCAATGGCACCCACCGGCTCCCCTGGACCAGCACGACGGTCCGGCTGCGCAGCACGCGCCGTCTCGGCCGCGACGGCGTGACGCTCGAACTGGAGCACGACGATCAGCTGTTCATCTTCGGGCAGACCGATCTCGGCGAGGATCCTCGCGACGTGCTGGACGTGCTTACGGAGCTACGGGACCGCTCAGCGGGATAGCTGGCACGTGTACCGGTACTCCCCCTGAACCAGATGGGGAGAGCAATCCAGCGACGGATAATCCGTGCCTCGCCAGCCGATCAGCCCGGCAAGCGCGATCGCGATGACGGCCGTGCCGATCGCCTGCCACCGGACGAGGTTGCGGGCCGGGGCGTACAGCATCGCGGCTGTCACCAGTGCCCCGGTGACGAGGCCGCCAGCGTGCGCCCAGATCGAAATGCCGGGGATCGTGAAGGTGATGTAGGCGTTGATCACCAGGTTGATGAGCAGCGCGGTCGGGTTGAGCCGCAGTTTGAGCGTGATGACCGCGTAGGCGCCGAGAAGCCCGAAGATCGCGCCGGAGGCACCGACAGTCGGCCTGCCGTCCCCGAAAAGCAGCACCGCGGTGGAGGCTCCGAGCATCGACACGAAGTAGAGCGCCAGGTATCGGACCTTGCCGAAGACCTGCTCCAGTGCACGGCCGATCATCCACAGCGAGAACGCGTTCGCCGCGATGTGAATGGGTCCGTAATGCAGGAAGCCCGACGTGAAAACCCGCCACCACTCGCCCGCGCCGAGGGTGAGCACGGGCTCCAGGGAAAACCACGCATGGGTGAGGGACAGATTGTTGTTGAACAGGCTCTTCGCCTGGATGACGGTGACGAAGAAGATCACCACGTTCACCGCGATCAACGTCGCGGTGACAACGTAAGAATTCGAAAGCCGGGCACCCGCGATCGTGCGAGACCCCATCCCGGCATCGCGATACTGCCGTTGCTGTTGTTTCTGCTGCTGCGCCCCGGTCTGCACGCAGTCGGTGCACTGGAATCCCACCGGGGCTTCGCGCAGGCAGTCCGGGCAGGCCGGACGCCCGCAGCGGGCGCAACTGAGGCCGGTCGGGCGGTTCGGATGCCACCAGCAACCGGGCATGGACGGCGCGGACGGGTTCGGCGGTTGGCTCACGATGACTCCAACCTACCGAAACCCCGTCCCTGCCTGCGGCTCGTCAGTCTTCGACGGTGATCTTCTCGATGACCACGTCGGACAGCGGGCGGTCCGCCGGGCCGGTCGCGCTGGTCGCGATGGCGTCGACGACGTTCCGGGAATCCTGGTCCGCGACCTCGCCGAAGATCGTGTGCCGGAAGTTCAGGTGCGAGGTCGGCGCGACGGTGATGAAGAACTGCGAGCCGTTGGTGCCCGGCCCGGCGTTCGCCATGGCCAGCAGGTACGGCTTGGAGAACTGCAGCTCGGGGTGGAACTCGTCGCCGAACTTGTAGCCGGGGCCGCCGCGGCCGGTGCCCGTCGGGTCACCGCCCTGGATCATGAAGCCGTCGATGACGCGGTGGAAGATCGAGCCGTCGTAGAACGGACCGGAGTTGCCGCCCTTCGCGTTCGGCTGGGTGTACTCCTTGGAGCCGGTGGCCAGCCCCACGAAGTTCGCCACGGTCTTCGGCGCGTGGTCGGGCAGCAGGTTCACGTGGATGTCACCCTGGTTGGTGTGCAGGGTGGCCTTGCGGGCGCTTTCAGTCACGCCGCCATCGTGCCACCCCTTCGCACAAATGGGGGGTTCAGGGGGCCGTCTCGGCCCGTCGCGCTGGACATCGGCCCAGGAAGAAGGCACTTTCCCGAGGTTTCCGATCCGCCTCGAACGGGAAGCCGCAGCGGTGCGGGCGGAAAAAGGGCAGGATAGATGTCAAGCAACAGATCTGTTTCACAACGATTGATGAGGTGAAGACCATGACCCGGGCCGTGGAATCGGTCGGTGAGTCGGCCAAGTCCGGCTCGGCGGACCTGCGGAAGCTGGTCGTCGAGGCGGGCAAGGCGGGCGCGAAGGCCGCCGAGGCCGGCGCGGAGGAGCTGGGGAAGCGGAGCCGCCGGGCCCGCCGCAAGCTGGCGAAGAAGACGGAGCTGACTCGCAAGGAGCTGAAGAAGAGCTCCGCCGCGGCGCGCAAGGAAGCGCTCGCCCGCATCGCCGAGATGAAGAAGCCGGGCCGCAAGGCGAAGAAGGCCGCGATCAAGGCCGCCGCGTCGGCTGGCGAGTCGAAGCGTCGCGGCAAGAAGGACTTCAAGGCGGCGAAGAAGGAGTTCCGCGTCGCGCTGGAGGAGGCGAAGAGCGCGGCCAAGGGCACTCGCAAGCGTCGCCGCTGGCCGTGGATCCTCGGTCTCGGCGCGGTCGCTGTCGGCACCGCCGTCGCGCTGAAGTCGCGTCAGCAGGAGCCGCCGGTCGCCCCGGCGCCGCCGAAGGCCACCCCGCCGGCTCCGCCCGCGAAGCCGGCTCCCGAAGCCAAGGACGCGAAGGACGCCAAGCCGGGCGAGCCCAAGACGAACGGCAAGGCGCCGAGCACGTCGGCTGCGGAGAAGAAGAACTGAACGCGCGAAAAGGGCCCCGGGAAGTGCGTCCCGGGGCCCTTTTTCGTATGTCGCTCAGCCGGTTCAGGCCGCGGCGGCGTGCTTGTCGATCAGCTGGCCGAGACGCGGCAGCGCCTCCTCGACGTTCTTCTTGCCGTTCGGGCGCAGCTTCGAGTAGACCTTCTTGATGCTGTCGCGGCTGCTGCGGTCGGCACGGCTGTCGGTGACCCCGAGCAGCGCGTCCGAAGCCTCGTCCGAGCGGCTGGTCAGGTAGGCGCCGAAGTCGTTGCCGCCCTGGGCGCGGAAGTCGCCGTAGAACGGCTCGAGCGCGCCGGAGAAGTCGTCCAGCAGGCTGTCGATCGCGGACGGGATGATGCCCGGCTTGATCTTCTTGACGGCGGCGAAGCCGGTCTTCACGACCGCGCCGGAGACCCCGCCCTTGTCGGCGACCTCGGCGTCCACGAGCTCCGCGAAGTCGGAGACCACGGTGGGGCGACGGCTCGAGTCAAGCAGGATTTCCTTGAGGGTGTCAGCCACGAATCTGTCCTTGTCGTCGAAAAGGGGTAACCAAGTATGTGGTGCCGGACGGGCACCCGTCGCGCGAGTGTTGGGGGGACTGCGCGTGCTGCTTAGAGTAATACAAGATCAACTTCACTCACCCGTGCGGAGCCCGTTACTCAGAGCTTCAGGGCAGCGATAGCCTTTTTCGCCACTGTGCGTGCTTTGATGCTCTGCTTCTGGTTACTCGTCACGATGACGGCCGCCTCGCCCTTCGCGACGGCGTAGACCACCCCGTCGCCGGACGGCTGGTAGCCGCCCTTCCACCCCGCCGGATCCGAAGCCGGGTTCGAGGTGTCGACCGGCGCGGCCTTGTTGACCAGCGCGGTCGCGACGTCGCTCTTGCCCACGTACACGCGCACGGACAGCTGGAGACTGCCGTCCGGGCGATAGAAGAAGCACGTCGGATGCGGCTCGTCGGCGGACACGCTCACCTTGGTGACGTGCTGCCCGTTCGCGTCCTGCACCGTCTCGTTCGACAGGTACGGGCACTCCGCGGTGCGCGCGGGCTGCGGATCGGGCGGCAGCCCCGCGGAAGCCGACGCGGAACTCGCCGGCGCCGAAGACGGAGTCTCCTTCGCCGGGCTCGACGGATTGCAGCCGGCGAGCAGGACCAGGGCTGGGGCGAGAACGAGAAGTCGGCGCATGGCGCGCACAGTCAACCATGCCCGGTGAAGTCCGTGCGAAGGCGGCGCGTGCGACGATTGCCCCGGATTCCGCTCAGCCCGGGGAGGTCGCGGACGTGCTCACGCCCGAGCAGTACCTGCAGGTGGTCGCCGAACGCGTGGTGCGCAGCGGCGGCAGGCTCAACACCGTCCAGATCGGACCGGTGACGTGCGCGGTCGGCCTGTTCACCGAGTCGATCATGTTGTCCACGATGAACTACTGCGTCGTGGCCGGGGCTTATCCCGAGGTCGACGCGGCGACGCTGCACCAGTTCACCGGCATGGCCACCCAGCACGCCCGCGCCAACGTGCAGGGCACGATCGGCTGGACCGCCGCGTCGGTGGTGATCTGCGGGCTCGTCGGGCGCGTGCACCCGGACGCCGCGCAGCTGGCGAGCGCGAAGACAAGCAACCAGTTCGGCGGCGAAACCCGGATGGTCGCGGTGGATCCGTACGCGGGCGCGACCTACGCGTTCACCGGCGGGAAGCTCTGGGGCGCGGCGATGCACGGCGCGATCAACGCGAAGCTGACGTTCTGTTTCCCGCAGCCCGCCGAAGCTTTCCAGCAGGTGCAGTGGCAGCAGCAACAGGCCGCCTACCAGCAGCCTCCGCAATCGGGTCCCGGCGGTTTCCCCGGGCAGATTCCGCAGGGGCCGATGCCGCAGACTTCTCCCCCGCCCGCCGCGGGCCCGGCCGGGCCGCAGCCGCCGCATTACCCGCCGCCGGGGCAACCGCCGTACGGTCGGTGACATGGTTTCGTTGCGCGGCTGGCAGTCGTTCCCCGAACAGCTCCCGGAATTCGACCCGGACCACACCCCGGAAACACCGGAGGAGCTGTTCCTCGTCTGGCTGACCGAAGCCGGGGAGCACGTGCTGGCCCCGCACGCCGTCACTCTGTCCACAGTGGACGCCGATGGCGCGCCGGACGCTCGCGTGGTCATCCTGAAGAACGTCGACGAGGACGGCTGGGCGGTCGCGACCAGTTCGGAAAGCCCGAAGGGCCAGCAGCTGACCGCGAACCCGCGGGCGGCGCTGACGTTCTTCTGGCCCGGTCGCGGACGCCAGGTGCGCGTGCGCGGTCTGGTGGTCCCGGCCGCGGCCGAGGTGTCCGCCGACGACTTCCTCGCTAGACCGCCTGCGTCGCGGGCCGAGGCGTATGTCGGGCATCAGTCGGAGGTGCTGTCCGACCCGGCGAAGCTGGTCGAAGCCGCCGAGGCGGCCGCGGACTGGGTGGCGGAAAACCCGGACGTGGCACCGGAAACGTGGACGCGCTACCTGATCCAGCCGGAATCGGTGGAGTTCTGGCAGGCCTCGCACGACCGGCGGCACATCCGGGTCCGTTACCGCCGCGAACCCGCGGGCTGGGTTCGCGAACGTCTCTGGCCCTAGAGCCGGGAGTTGGCGCGCAGCTTGGAGATCGCGCCGACGGTGGCGTAGCCGCGCCACTCCAGCGAGGCCATCGGGGAGAAGCTGGCGAAGTCGACCGTCCAGCCGCCGTCGGGCTGCTGGCCCTGTTCCAGCCGGGTCAGGTCCGCCTCGACCGCTTCCGGAGCGAACAGCCGCCGGGACGGGCCGGGCACCGGGCTGAAGTCCAGCGGACGCAGCACCTCGCCCTCGGAGCCGCCCGGCACCGGGACGATTCCGCTCTCCGGCAGGAACTTCCCCAGCTTCGTCAGGAGTTCGTCGGCCTCCGGATACCGGTCGCAGGAGGCATCGAGCAGGTGGATCGCGAAGCTCAGCTCGATGGCGTGCGGCATCTCGTCAAGGTCCCGGATCGCGCGCAGGCACGTCTCGGTCGCCCGCGCGAGCCACGGATGCGCCGCGACCGCCTCGTCGTGTTCGGCGACCCGCCACGCCGCCGACGTGACGAACGCGGTGCTCTGCAACGAGAACGCCGCCGGGTCGGCTCCGGTCCAAAAGGGAGCGCACGCGGTCGGATCGGCGACCGGGAACGCGAACGGCAGCCCGCCGTCGGCGAACGACACCGATTCCAGCCAGTCGCACAACTGCACCGCGTGCGGCGTGGTCACCGGCGCGATGTCGGCGAACATCTCGAACGCGTGCAGCGCGCCACCCGGCTGGCTCTCCGGCGCGCGCAGATCCGGCTCCAGACCCCAGCCGTAGCCGCCGTCCGGATTCCGGTAGGCCGCGACCGCCGCGAGCACCTCTTCGGCTCGTCCATTTCCTTCCAGCAGCTCGAACCGCCGCTGGTCCAGCAACCGGCCGTGCCCGGCGAGGAACGGGGCGACGGCCTCCAATTTCACAGTCACCCGGAAACCGTCGCACGAGCCCGGCGCGAGGGTCTTGAACGAATCGGCCACCAGCCCGAAAGAGCGGATTGCTGGGGCTCGAGCGATCGTCGTGGCACGATTCGGAAGTGACCAGCAAACCGGACGACGCGCAGCGATTGGCCGATCTCGCACGGTTGCGCCGAGTGCGCGACCGGATCGACCGCGAGTACGCGCGTCCCCTGGACGTCGAGGCGCTCGCGCGGAGCATCAACGTGTCCGCCGGGCACCTCAGCCGGCAATTCCGCGCCGCTTACGGAGAGTCGCCGTACTCGTATCTGATGACCCGTCGCATCGAGCGCGCCATGGCGTTGCTGCGCCGAGGCGATCTGAGCGTCACCGAGGTGTGTTTCGAGGTCGGCTTTTCGTCGCTGGGGACGTTCAGTACGCGGTTTACCGAGCTGGTCGGGAAGCCGCCAAGCGTTTACCGCCAGGAGGAGACCGGAGCGACCGAAGGCATGGCGCCGTGCGTCGCGAAACAGGTCACGCGACCGATCAGGAATCGAGAAGCACCCCGTTCGGCGCGAACCTAGTGTGATCGGCATGGAGATGACCATTCACGCGAGCTTCCTCCCGCACACCGATCCGGAAGCGACGCTGACCTTCTACCGCGACGTCCTCGGCTTCGAGGTGCGCAACAACGTCAAGTACGGCGACATGGCCTGGATTACCGTCGGCCCGCCCGGACAGCCGGACACCTCGGTCGTGCTGCAGCCGGTCGCCGCGTTCCCCGGCCTCACCGACGACGAACGCCGGATGATCGCCGACATGATGGCCAAGGGCACCTACGCCGCGCTGAACCTGGCCACCAAGGACGTCGACGCGACCTTCAACCGGCTGCAGGCCAGCGACGCCGAGGTCGTGCAGGAGCCGACGGACCAGCCCTACGGCGTCCGCGACTGCTCCTTCCGCGACCCGGCCGGGAACCTGATCCGCATCCAGCAAGCGAGCTGAAGAAGTCCGAGCCGGACCTCTGGGGAAAGAAACAGGAGAGACGATGACGAAGGCCAAGGGGAAGCCCGCGCCGGAGCACGCCGCAGACAGCCATGACCTGATCCGAGTGCAGGGCGCCCGCGTGAACAACCTCAAGGACGTCAGCGTCGAACTCCCGAAGCGCCGGCTGACGGTGTTCACCGGGGTGTCCGGCTCGGGCAAAAGCTCGCTCGTGTTCAGCACGATCGCGGCCGAATCGCAGCGGCTGATCAACGAGACCTACAGCAGTTTCGTGCAGGGCTTCATGCCGACGCTGGCCCGCCCCGAGGTCGACGTGCTCGACGGGCTGACCACCGCGATCATCGTCGACCAGCAGCGGATGGGGGCCGATCCGCGCTCGACGGTCGGCACCGCCACCGACGCCAACGCGATGCTGCGGATCCTGTTCAGCAGGCTCGCCGTGCCGCACATCGGGTCGTCGCAGGCGTTCTCGTTCAACGTCGCGTCGATCAGCGGCGCGGGCGCGGTCACCGTGAAGCGCGCCGGCAAGGAGATCAAGGAGCGGCGCAGCTTCAGCATCACCGGCGGCATGTGCGCCCGCTGCGAGGGCCGCGGTTCGATCAACGACATCGACCTTTCCCAGCTGTACGACGACACCAAGTCTCTCGACGACGGCGCGCTCACCATCCCCGGCTACACCCCGGGCGGCTGGAACTACCGGCTCTACAGCGGTTCCGGGCTGGTCGACCCGACCAAGCCGATCCGCAAGTACACGAAGCGCGAACTGCAGGACTTCCTGTACAAGGAACCGACGCGGATGAAGATCGAAGGCATCAACATGACCTACGAGGGTCTGGTGCCGAGGATCCAGAAGTCGTATCTGTCCAAGGACGTCGAGGCGATGCAGCCGCACATCCGCGCGTTCGTGGACCGGGCGGTCACCTTCGCGACGTGCCCGGAATGCGACGGGACGCGGCTGAGCGAGCTGGCGCGCTCGGCCAAGATCGACGGGATGAGCATCGCCGACGTGTGCGCGATGCAGATCAGCGATCTCGCCGATTGGGTCGGGAAACTGTCCGAACCGTCGGTCGCGCCGTTGCTGAAGTCGCTGCACGAGACGCTCGAATCGTTTGTCGAGATCGGGCTCGGCTACCTGTCGCTCGACCGGCCGGCGGGCACGCTGTCCGGCGGCGAGGCGCAGCGGGTGAAGATGGTCCGGCATCTCGGATCGTCGCTTACGGACGTCACGTATGTCTTCGACGAGCCCACCATCGGCCTGCACCCGCACGACATCCAGCGGATGAACGACCTGCTGCTCCGGTTGCGGGACAAGGGAAACACCGTCCTCGTCGTGGAGCACAAGCCGGAGGCGATCGCGATCGCCGACCACGTCGTCGACCTCGGGCCGGGCGCGGGCACGAACGGCGGCACGGTGTGTTTCGAGGGCACTGTGGACGGTCTGCGCGCGAGCAAGACGTTGACCGGCAAGCACTTGGACGACCGTGCCTCGCTCAAGCCGTCGGTGCGGGAGCGCACGGGCGTGCTGGAAATCCGCGGCGCGAACACGCACAACCTGCAGGACGTCGACGTCGACATCCCGCTTGGCGTGCTGTGCGTGATCACCGGTGTTGCCGGATCGGGCAAGAGCTCGCTGATCCACGGGTCGATCCGGGAGTCCGACGACGTCGTGTCCGTGGACCAGGCCCCGATCCGCGGTTCGCGGCGGAGCAACCCAGCGACGTACACCGGGCTGCTCGAACCGATCCGCAAGGCTTTCGCCAAGGCCAACAACGTGAAGCCCGCGCTGTTCAGCGCCAACTCCGAGGGCGCGTGCCCGAACTGCAACGGAAACGGCGTCATCTACACCGACCTCGGGATGATGGCCGGAGTGGCCACCACCTGCGAGGTCTGCGAGGGCAAGCGGTTCGACGCCTCGGTGCTGGAGTACCACTTCGGCGGACGGGACATCAGCGAGGTGCTCGCGATGTCGGTCGCCCAGGCCACCGCTTTCTTCGCCGAGGGCGACGCGAAAACCCCGGCCGCGCACCGGATTCTCGAACGGATGGAGCAGGTCGGGCTCGGTTACCTGACCCTCGGCCAGCCGCTGACCACACTGTCCGGCGGCGAGCGGCAGCGGCTGAAGCTGGCGACGCACATGGGGTCGAACGGCGGCGTGTACATCCTCGACGAACCGACCACCGGCCTGCACCTCGCCGACGTGGAACAGCTGCTCGGACTGCTGGACCACCTCGTCGAATCGGGCAAGTCGGTGATCGTCATCGAGCACCACCAGGCCGTAATGGCGCACGCGGACTGGATCATCGACCTCGGTCCCGGCGCCGGGCACGACGGCGGCCAGGTGGTCTTCGAGGGGACGCCCGCCGAACTGGTGAAGAAGAAGCGGACGCTGACCGGGAAGCACCTGGCCGCCTACGTCGGCTAGCTGAGATCGAGCGGCGGCCGCCGGTCCGTCCAGGGCAGCGCTTGCTCCAGCGTGCGGGAGACCTGCAACAACAGGTCCTCCCGCCAGGGCGCGGCGACCAACTGGACGCCGACCGGCAGGCCGCTGGCCTCGTCGTGGTGCAGCGGGAGGGAGATCGCCGGCTGGCCGGTCACGTTGAACAACGACGTGAAGACGCCCATCGGGTACGCGGCCACCACGGGGTTTCCGCTCGCTCGCCACGCGCCGACCTTCGGCGGCAGGCAGGCCATGGTCGGCGTGACCAGCAGGTCGAAGCTGTCGGTGAAGGCCTCGACAATGCGTCGTGACAGCACCTGGGTCTTGTGCACGCTCTCCGCGTAAGTCCAGGAATCGACCGACTTCGCGGCTTCGCGCTGGGCCCGGTTGTGCGGTTCGATGCGGTCCGGGTCGACCACCGGTACGCCTGCGCTGGCGACGTTCCAGACCTTCATGAACGTCGAGATCAGCTCCTCGGACGTCGGCAGCGGAAGCGGTTTGTCGACGATCTGGTGTCCGGCTTCTTCGAGCGCACGGAGGGTTTTGTCGACCGCGGTCAGGCACGCCGGGTCGACGGTGATGCCGTCGATCAGCGAGGTAGTGAGGACGCCGATCCGCAGGCCCTCCGGCGGTTCTTCGGTTAGCGCATGCGCAAGGGACCGCGTGGGCGTTGGCTGCGACCACCACGCACCGGGGTCGTGCCGCGCGATGACGTCCAGCACCGCGGCGGTGTCGGCGAGCGTCCGGCTGACGACGCCGCTGGTCGCGAAGCCTTCGACCTCCACCACGGCGTTCGTGATCAGGCCGCGGGTCGATTTCAGCCCGACAAGACCGGTGCACGACGCCGGGATGCGGATCGATCCGCCGCCGTCCTCCGCGTGCGCGACCGGAGCCATTCCGGCGATGACGGAGATCCCCGCGCCGCTGGACGAACCGCCGGGCGTGCGATCCGGGTCCCACGGATTGCGCGAGATGCCCTGCGCCTCGCTTTCGGTGAACGGCACCGCGCCGAATTCCGACGTCGTGGTCTTGCCGAGCGGGAGGAAACCGGCGTCGACGAACCGCCGCACCAGCGGATCCGACTTCGGCTGCGGGGACCGGTCGGTGGCCAGCGAGCCGTAGGCGGTCGGCCAGCCTTGGACGTTGGCGAGATCCTTGATCGGCAACGGGATCCCGTGGAACGGCGGCAGGTCCTCCGGCGGGCACTGGACCACGGCGTCGGCGGCGGCTTTCGCGGCGGCGCGGACCTCGTCGTCGGCGCGGAAGCAGAAGGCGTTGAACTTCGGGTCCAGCGCGGCGATGCGGTCGAGATAGCAGTCGGCGATTTCGACCGGGCTCACCTCCTTCGCGCGGATGGCGGCGGCGAGTTCAACAGCGGAATTCATCATCACGGATCCCCTTTCCGGTACCCGTTCAGCCTGGTCGGGGCAGCGGCCGGCGGTCTTGGAGAAATGTCGCGCTGCCGGTTTTCTTCTACGCTGGCGGTATGCGACCAGCCGAATGGGCTCGCGACGGGGCGGCGGTGTGGGGCATCGCCGTGCCGTCCCGGCCGCTCCGGTTGCCCGGGGTGCAGATGGCCGGATTCGTCGGCGACACCGTCGATTTGATCGATTTGACGGTGGTCCCGTACCCAGCGGTCACGATGTTCGTCAATCTCCGCGAAGGGCTGTTCGTCAACGGGGTGGCGCGCGGCAGCGCCGTCACCGGCATCGCACCGCGAGAGATGCGTGTGCGCGGGCAGAACATCGAATGCGTGCAGATCCGGCTGTCCCCCGAGGTCGCGCACGCCGTACTCGGCACGGATCTGACCGGCGAGATCGTCCCGCTCGAGGACGTCTGGCCTGCTGGGCTTCCTGACCGGCTGCGCGCACTCGACTCCTGGAACGACCGGTTCGCGCTGGTGGAAGCCACGCTGGGCAAGCGATACGAGGCCGGTCGCACGGTCGATCCGGAGGTCGCCTTCGCCTGGCAGCGAATGGACGCACACCACGGCCGGGTGCGGATCGAGCAGCTGGCCGACGAGACCGGATGGAGCCGGAAACGGCTGTGGTCCCGCTTCCGCACCCAGCTCGGGCTCAGCCCGAAGCGCGCCGCGCAACTGGTCCGGTTCGACCACGCGGTGCACCGGCTCGCCGCCGGGGAAAGCCCCGCGTTGGTGGCCGCCGAGAGCGGATATGTCGACCAGTCGCACCTGCACCACGAGGTGAAAGCTTTCGCCGGAGTCACCCCCGCGGCCGCCGCGAGCGCGCCGTGGCTCGCGGTCGACGAAGTGGCCTGGTCCCGCCCCCGCTGCGCGAACGGGTGATCGCACCGGCATGATCGCGGAGTGACTTCCCTCCGGCCCCCCGCTGTCGCGCTGCGCCGGTGGCTAGACGACGTCGGCGGCCGCCGTCGAACGGTGTTCGCGCTGGTCATCGCCTCAGTGGCAGTGGCGGCGACGATACTGTGGCTCGTCTGCACGATGTGGCCGCTCGACCTGGAGATCTACCGTTCCGGTGCGCGGGCGCTGGCCCAGGGCGAGGACGTCTACGGCCCGCTCCCGCCGACCCGCGCCGGGCTGATCCTGCCGTTCATCTACCCACCGTTCGCGGCTGTGGTGTTCCTGGTGTTCGCCGCGATGCCGTTGCCGCTGGGCGCGATCCTGATGCTCGCCGTCTCGCTCGCGGCGCTCTGCGGGACCGTCTACGTCGTGGTCCGGCCGCATGCCCGGCGGCGCACCGCGTTGCTGGCCGCGCTGGTGGTCGGTGCCGGGTCGCTGGCCTTCGAACCGGTCCGCGAAACGTTGTGGTTCGGGCAAATCAACCTGATCCTGATGGCGCTCGTGGTGATCGACTGCCTCGGCCCGCGGACCCGGCTGCCGCGCGGCGTCCTGCTGGGTCTCGCTGCCGCCATGAAGATCACTCCGGCCGGGTTCCTGCTGTTCTTCCTGTTGAAGAAGGACTTCCGCGCGGTCGTGACCACGGTGGTCACGTTCGTGCTCGCCGGCGTGGCCGGGTTCGTGATCGCGCCGGAAGCGTCGATGAAGTACTGGTTCGGCGGCGGGCTGACCGGCGCGTCCGGGATGAGCGGGTCGATTTTCGCGACAAACCAGACCATCCAGGGCGCGGTGCACCGGTTCGGACTTCCGGACACCCCGACGCTGATCCTGGTCGCAGTGCTGACTTTGGCCGCGCTCGCGCTGACCATTCCCGCGATGCTGCGTGCCGACCCGCCGATGGCTTTCTTGCTCAATACGGCGGCGATCCTGGTGTGCTCGCCGATTTCGTGGTCGCACCACTGGGTGTGGATCGTGCCCGCGATCGTGCTGTTCGCCGCCCGCGCCCACACTCGGCTCGCCATCGCCGGTTTGGCTGCAGCGGCCGCGATTTTCGTGATCGCACCGCACTCGTGGCTGCCGAAGAACGGTTACCTGGAGCTGTCCTGGGGCCCGCTCGAGCACCTGATCGGCAACAGCTATTTGCTGCTGGCGCTGGGATTCCTCGGCTGGCAGTTCTCCACCACGCGCCGTCAAACCGCCGCAGTCTGAGCCAGCAACGGCTCCGGAAGCCGGTCGGTGTGGAGGACGTGCAACGTACTGACCGCGCGGGTGAGCGCGACGTACAACCGTTGCAGCCCACGCTCTTCCGCCGCCACAATGCGCGCCGGTTCGACCACCAGGACCGTGTCGTACTCCAGTCCCTTCGCCAAACTCACCGGCGCCACCGTGATCCGCGCGGTTCCCCCGGTACCCAACACCGCGTGGTCCAACCCGCGCTCGGCGAGGGCCTGGCTTAGCTCCGGAACATCCGCGTCCGCCGCCAACAACCCGATCGACCCTTCTTGGACCAGCGCCTTCGCACAAGCATCGACCGCGGCGGCAACCGTCTCGTCCGTCTCGGTCAGGTGCAAGGCATCCGCGGAATGCCGGAACGATGTGGGACTGCGCAGCTCCGGCGCGATGTGCGGAAGCAGCCGAGCCGCGAAGTCGAGGACATCCGCCGGAACGCGGTAGCCGTGCGTGAGCTCCTCGATCCGCCCGCCGGGCCGCTCAAGATGAGCTAAAACGCTGGTCCACTCGCGGACCGCGGACGGACTGGTCGCCTGCGCGACGTCGCCGAGAACCGTGCACGCCCCCGCCAACCTGCGCGCGATCGCCCGCAGATGCATCGGGCTGAGGTCTTGCGCCTCGTCCACCACGACGTGCCCGAGTTTCGCCGGACGCTCGACCAGCGCCGAGACCTCGTCCAGCAACGCCAGATCGAGCGTCGACCAGGTCATCGCCTTACGACTGCGCGGCCTTGGCCGGATTAGCGCTTCCTGCTCCTCATCGGTCAGGATCCCTTCGGCCGCTTGAGCAAGCGTTGTTCGGTCCGTAAGCAAGTCGTGCACCAACCGGGCCGGCTCGACCGCAGGCCACATGTCACGGACCGCTTTGTTGATCGCGGCGTTGCGACGAAGCTGATGGAGTGTCGCGCTCGTGCCGCCGGACCGCTCCATCTCGCGCAAGACCCGATGCGCGAGCCGCTGGGCCAGCAATTCGCGCCCCGCGCTGTAATCCGCGCCGCGACTGAGGATTTCCCTTAGTTCCTCGGCGATGTCCTCGGGATACAACCGCCAGGTCCGGTGCTGATACTTGACTTCGAGCGTCCGATCGACCGGCTGGATCCGCGCCCACAGATGCTTCCGAACGACCTCCGCCATCCGGACGTCACCTTTGATCCGCGCCGTCCGCGGCTCGTCGACATGCTCGGCCGGCTGGCCCGCCCCGGTCAATTCGTCAATCGTGGCCTGGGAAACCGCCACCTCGCCCAGCGCCGGAAGGACGCCCGCGATGTAAGCGAGAAACGACCGGTTCGGCCCGATCACCGCGACCCCGCCGGCCTTCTGCAACCGCACCCGCTCGGTGTAGAGCAGATACGCGAGCCGATGCAGACCCACTGCGGTCTTGCCCGTCCCCGGCGCGCCTTGGATACAGAGCGTCCGATCGACCGGCGCCCGAACCAGCCGCATCTGATCCGGCTGAATCGTGGCGACGATGTCCCGCATCGGCCCCTGCCGAGGCCGCTCGATCTCCGCGGTGAGCAGCCGATTCGCGGAGGAACCGGGCCGATCGAGCGGCTCGTCCTCGAACGCGCTGAGCACTCCCGTCTGGTCGAACCCGTACCGCCGCCGGACCCGCACCCCCATCGGATGATCGTGATCAGCTTCGTAAAACGCCCTGGCCAACGGCGCCCGCCAATCGATCACCAGCGGTTCGCCGTCGTCGTCGCGGATTCCTCTGCGCCCCAGGTAAACCAGGTCATGCTGCGGCGACCGAGTATGCGACCCGCGCGCCGCCTCGTAGACCTCGCCCGGTGGGTAATCGAGGCGGCCGAAGAAGAGCGGCGCCTCGTCAATATCCGCTAGCTCCTCGGCGATCTCGGTGCGAAACTGCCTGAGGACGTGGTTGAAGTACTTGTCGTCGACCGCGTCGCCCTCGCCCATCCCCGTCGCGATGGCGGTCTTGATCTCCTCCCGCATGCGGTCCAGTTCTGCGTGACAGGCCTGGAGATACTCGCGCTCCGCCCGGATCTCTGGTTCCACTCCCCGCCCCCTGTTTCTTGACTAGGTTAAATATACAACTGAGTCAAGTTTTTATCCGGGTTCGAGTTCCGGCTAGGCTGACGCCCGTGTCAGGACTGCGCGAGCGCAAACGCCGCCGCACGAGGGAAACCATCGCCTCGGCGGCGCTGCGACTGTTCCGGGAATCCGGCTTCGACGGGGTCTCGGTAGCCGACATCGCGGCGGAGGCCGAGATCTCGAAGCCGACGCTGTTCGCGTACTTCCCGACGAAGGAAGACCTGGTCATCCACCAGTTCGCCGACGACAACGGCCCCGCGGAAATCGTCCGCACGCGGCCGGACGGAGTGTCGGCCCTGTCTGCCTTGGAACGGTCTTTCCTGGACCGCCTGGCCGAACACGACCCGCTGACCGGCCTGAACGACTCGCCGGACGCGATCACGTGCCACACCCTGCTGTACTCCACGCCAGCGCTGTTGGCTCGGCTGGCCACTTACTTGCTGGCGGAGGAGCAGGAGCTGGTGGAGGAGCTGCAGGCTTCGTGCGGCGTCGAAGACGAGTTCACCGCGCGGTTGGTGGCGGCGCAGATCTTCGGGGCGCAGCGGATCCTGGGTTTTCACAATGCCCGGGAGATCCGTGGTGGTCGGAGTGCTGATGAGACTTACCCGGACGCTGTCGAGCGAGCGGAGGCGGCTTACCGGGTGTTGCGGGAGGGGCTGTCTTCGGTGCTGGGTCAGTCCGCGGGCCAATCGTAGGAGAGCTGGTAGCGGTCAGCGGCGAGGACCATGTCGTTGACTTCCAGCGGTAGGCCGTCCTCGCCGCTGACGACCCGCGTCACCGTCAGGACAGGCGTTCCTTCGGCGAGACACAGAATCGCCGCCTCGTCCGGGGTCGGCATCCGCGCACCGACGTGCTCGGCGATTGATCCGAGCGGATGACCAGCCTCTTCGAGCCGCGCATAGGTGCCGCCGGGACCAGTGTCGACCTCCTCGATCGCAGTGCCGCGCGTCAGCTCGCGCGAGAGCCGGGACACCGAGAGCTGAACCGGCTGTCCGTCCGCTCGCATGACCCGATCTCGCACCGTGGTTTCGGTGCCTTCGTCAATAGCGAGATGCTGTGCCACTCGAGCGTCCGCCTGCTCGAACCGGACCTCCACCGACGCGGACGGAACGAATCCGCTGGCCTCGGCGTCCGCGAGAAACGCGCCCCGGTTCTCCGCCCG
The DNA here is from genome assembly GCF_053587275.1 of Amycolatopsis sp. NPDC003676. Taxonomy (NCBI): domain Bacteria; kingdom Bacillati; phylum Actinomycetota; class Actinomycetes; order Pseudonocardiales; family Pseudonocardiaceae; genus Amycolatopsis; species Amycolatopsis sp. NPDC003676. The sequence continues at coordinate 6,341 of NZ_JBSFNS010000042.1, read as the reverse complement.
GGCCGTGCGCGACAGTCTGGCCTTGGAGCTGCGATGGATGGCGTCGGCGGGCTGGACGAAATCGGCCATGTACCCATCTTCGCCTTGCTGCCCGCCGCGCGAAAAGGGCCAGGCCCCGGAAGGCCTGGCCCTACTTCCTCAGCGGCGCAGCTCAGTTCTGGTCCGGATTGTCGATCGGCGCCCCGTTGTACCCAGTCCCCTGCTCCTGCGCGTTCGGCGGGTCCACCGGCACCCCGTTGTAGCCGGTCCCCTGGCCCTGCGCCGTGGGCGGGTCAATCGGAGTGCCGTGGTACCCCGTCCCCTGCTCCTGCGGGTCCGGCGTGTTCTCGTCCTTCGGCGGAGTCGTGTGCATCTTGAGACCGTCCTTCGCGCAACGGATCTCGTGCGTGCCCTCCGCGCCGGTGTCGGTCAGGCATTGCCAGCCCTGCACCGTCAGCATGTAGTTCGCCCCGACAGCCTTGTCGATATTGTCGAAGTATTCGGTAATAACGTTGAACGCCTCGGTGCATCCGACGGTACCGGCTTTGGTTGCGTCCGCGATCAAATCAACCTTGCGCGGTCCGACAGTTCCGCCGTGCGCACTGCAATTGACGTCCTCCGAGCTGGCCCCGCCGCCACCGCTGCCGCCCTTTTTGACTGGCGTGTTCGGCTGCTGGACCTGGCTTTTCGCCGCGACGTTGACCGGGGCGGATTGGTTGCTCGCCGGGGCTGCCGAATTTTGGCCGGAGCACGCGGAAAGCAGCGCGACCGCGCCGAGAGCCGCTCCGACGGTGGCCAATTTGACAGTCTTCATGAGCATTTCAATTCTCCCCTGACCAGCTCTTGGCTTTCCCTTTGCCTATAGAGACGCACACCGCCGGAGGGGGTTGCGAAGAAATTCCGCGGACTTCCCGGGAAGAGAAACTCAGCCCCAAAACCGCACTTCAGGGAACTGCGGCGACGGGCCGTCCAGCAGCCGCTGGGGCACCCCGCGCAGATGCTCGTCGAGGAACGCCGTCAGATACGCCTCGCCGACCCGGATCCCCCGCAACGGATCGATCTCGACCCCCGGCAGCGGCACCCCCGCCTGTTGGAAGAGCAGCAGTTCATCGGTGAACATGCTGTGGTCGCCATGGTCGACGGTGATCCACCGCTTCCACCCGGTCATCTCGCGCCAAGCCGCGTCCCACGAAGGATCGACCGTCCCGCCCGGCTGATGCACCGGTGCCCCGAACTGCAGAAACGGCCGATCCAGCCCGGTCACCGGGAAGTAGTACATGCCGTCGAGCATCGCCCCGGCGCGGATCCGCCGGTCGGCCAGCATCGCCGGTGCCGTGCTGGCTCCGCCGATCGAATGCCCGATCATCGCGATCCGCCGCTCGTCGATCAGCCGTCCGCCGCCCCACACCGGATGCGGCCCGACGAACTGATCGAGCACGAACGACACGTCCGCCGCCCGGGTTTTGACGAGCTTCTTCCAGTCCTTGATCTTATCTGCCACGCATTCCGTCGTGTGCCCGTCCGGGAAGGTGGTCGCGGTCGCCTCGTAGTTGTGGCCGATGCCCGCAACGACGTACCCGCGACTGGCCAGCTCCTCCGCCAGCGACGACAACGTCGCGCGCGGCAACGTGAACCCCGGCGAAAGCACCACCAACGGCATCCGCCGGAACTGCGGCAGAGCGTCCACAGTGGAATGAGTACGAACCTTCGTCAGCAGGTCCTTGGGCAGCGACTTCACACCCGCCGCCGCCACCATCAGCTCCGATTCCCGCTGTGTGAGGTACTGCGTGGCCCGCCATCCCGGAAACTGCGCCGGGTACCACAGCGTGACCATCATTTCCCGCCGCTCCGAAGGAACCCACGGATCCGCGCGGGAAGTATCGGTGAAGTGGAAGGTGGTAGTCCCGACCGGACTTGCCCCGCCCGGCCGCGGCAACGCCAATCTTGGTGCCGCCTGCGCGGTCCCCGCCCCGACCACGACGAGCATCGCCGCGAGGATCGCAATTACGCGTAGTCTCATGACTTCAGCTTGGAGCCGCCCGACACCGGGAACATCGGTGATATCCCGGATGAGCCCCCGATCTCGAAGTCATCTTCCTGGACGATGGTCAGCCGACAACGTCCGCCAGCCGAGCGACCTCGGCCACGTCATCCGTCACCGGCACGAAGATCAACTCGTCCACGCCCAGCTCAGCGAAATCCGCAATAGACTTCCGCACCAGCTCCGGAGTCGAGCAAGGCACCACACTGTCCGCGACTTCCTTCGGAGCCAACCGATAGAAGTCCCGCACATTCGCCAACCCAGCGTCGACGTCGCCCAAAACGAAGTAGGCCAACGAAACCAACCGCGGCGTCCCGTCTCGACCGCCCTCGCTCCAGGCACGTTTCGCCGCTTCGAAGCGAGGCGCGCTAGCCGCCACCGAGCCCGAACCGGCGATGTAACCCGTGCCCCACCGCACCATTCGCTGCAACGCCTGCTCGGTATAGCCGCCGAACAGCATCGGCACCTGACGCGTCCCGCTCGGTACCGCCGCGTTCTCCCCGACCGGTTTGCCGCCCCACACCTCGCGGTAAATCTCCAAGTCGGCATCGAACCGCGCCCCGCGACCACGCGCCCCAAGCCCCGGCACGGTGAACTCCTCCTCCCGAAGCCCCACCCCGACGCCGAACGTCAGCCGGTGCCCGGAAACGCCGTCGATACTCGCGATTTCCTTGGCCAGCAACGCAGCCGGCCACGTCGGCGCGAGCAACACGCCGCTCAACAGCCCGATCCGCTCCGTCGCCCCAGCCGCGGCCGCCAGCGCAACCGTGTCGCTCACGCCCGGATACGCGTACCGGCCGATCGTCGCCAGCGAAGAAAAGCCCGCCTCCTCCGCCCGCGCCGCCCACCGCGGCACGACCGCGGGGTCGACGTCGCGCACTTGATTCGGAAGTCCTATGCCGATCCGCACCAGATGATCCTCTCGAGCAGTTGCATCACTCAGCACTAAATGACAGCATGCTGTCATGTCCGACAAGCTAGCGATACGACAGCATGCTGTCAAGAAAGCCTGCGATGCCTACAACGACCTGATGGACGAGGTCATCCGGCTCTCCGACGTCCTGGAAGCAGTCGGCAACGGCATCGCCCGCCCCACCGGCCTGAGCGTCGCGCGGTACCAAGTGCTGGCCGCGGTCGAAGCGGAACCCGCTCCGGTCGGGACCATCGCCACGCAGTTGGGCCACACGAGGCAGAGCGTCCAACGAGTCGCCGATCTGCTGGTCGACGACGACCTGGCCAGCTACCGTCCGAATCCCGCGCACCAACGCGCCAAACTGCTCGAAGTCACCCCGACCGGCCTTGCCGCTTTGCACCGAATGCAAGCGGCGTACGAAGACCTGGCCCTGCGCACCACCGACGGCCTGGACCTGGAACGGCTGGAATTGGCCCGGCAGACGCTGATCGAACTGCAGCACCGATTGAAGTCCGAACTGCCCTCCTGATCACTAAGCTGGCGACTCCGGATGCCAAGGAGAAACCGCCGATGCGCAAGCGAAAGACGCTGCCGAAGAACTTCGACGAGATGCTGACGTCCGCGTCGCTCGCCGAACTCCAGGCGGTGTTCGAACGCACTGAACTGGACGCTCGCGGCGGATACGGCAAGGACACGGCGATCGGATACCTCGACTGCCCGGACGAACTCATCGTCTGGCTAGTCGAGCAAGGCCTCGACGTAGACGCGGCGAACCAGTACGGCGAAACTCCACTGTGGACACGTGCCGCGAGAGGCCAAGCAGCGCAGATCCCGCTGCTGCTTTCCCTCGGCGCTGACCTCGAACGGCCACGCCGCTACAGCGGCACCCCGCTGCACGGCGCGGCCAGCCGGCAGCGGCCGGAAACCGTGCGGGTACTGATCGAACACGGCGCGAATGTCCACGCCACGATCGACGGCAAGCCGAATCTCACGCCGCTCCTGTTCGGCCTGCGGCAGACCGAGAACATCGGGATCGCGGGCATGGCTGAAACCGCCGCGCTTCTCCTCGACGCCGGCGCGCCCGTGCCGGACGAGGCGGGAGAGCTGGTCCGCCGGATCGGTGCCAATTTCGAGTTCCACCGCAAGGGCTTCAACCGCGACTTCCTCGACGAGACCGACGCCGGACTGCGGGAGTTGTACCGCCTGTTCGACGTCGAACCAGTCCCGCCGCGGCTGATCCACGACGGAACCTCCCCGATCACGGTGCCCGACGGCTCCTGGCAGAAGCAGCACGAGCACCTGTGGGAACTGCTCGTGCCGTCCTCGGGCGCGGCGGAAACCGTGCAGGGAGAAGCGATCCGCGTAACCGGAAAAGTCGCTCGCGAGATCCTCGACAACGGCAGCGGGAACTGGGACCGATCCTTCCGCGCGATGGCCGACGCGCTCCCCGGCTACTTCGCGTCGGGCACCCCGCTGCCTGAACTTCAAGAAGCACAGGCGCTCGCCAAGCGCATCCGCTCCGGCAACGGAACCGACGAAGAACTGGCCCGGCTGTCCGAACTCGCCGTCGCGTGGGTCCGGCTCAACCCGACGCCGTTGCCGATGGCTTCGCCCCAGTACCACCGCTAGCCGGACAGCACCGCGACAAACTGGTTGGCCAGCCACCGTTCGAAGGCTGCCGAGGTCCAGCCGCAGCGCCGGACCAGCCGGTCGTACACCTCGGGCGCGGTCAGTGTCCAGACGGCGTCGACCGCCTCGTCGAATCTGTCCGGCGACAGGTGTCCGCGTTCGGCGAGGCCGCGCAGGCTGTGCGTGTTGCCCTTTCGGCGTTCGGAGTCGATGGTCGCCACGAAGGCCTCCAGCAGCTTGTCGCCACCGGGACCGTGTGCGACCAGCACACCGAGCAGCGGCCCGACCCGGTCGGAGATCGCCCGCACCCAAGCGGCGTAAGCAGCCGCGTAAGACGGCACGTCAGTCGCCTCGGCCACTCGGCGAAACTCGGGTCGCGCGCTCATCGGAGTCTGGTCCTCGTCGCCGGCGAGCATGACGTCGTAGACCGCCTTGATGACTTCGGCCTTGCCGCCGACGGAGTTGTACACCGTCTGTGGACTCACCCCCGCCGCTTCGGCGAGGCCGGTGATCGTCATGCCCGCATAGCCTCCACCGCCGAGAAGCAAGCCACGCGCCGTCCGAACGATGTGCGCGCGGGTGGCCTGGGCTTTCTCCTCCCGCTGCGGGGCACTGTACTGCCTTGCCACAGCCCTCCCATTCCGCTAGATTCTCATTCCACTGGATTTGGGTTCCAGCCAAGTTCGAAGAGGAGCATAGCCATGACCAACCCAGCACGCACCGCCGCCCTTGCCGTGTTCGACGCGATCAACACCGGAGACCTGTCCGTCCTGGACGACCTGGTCACCCCGGACTTCGTCGACCACGGGTCGCCGTTCCCGCTGCCGCCCGGCCCGGCCGGCTACCGGCAAATCCTCACCTTCGTGCACCACGTCCTGAACATCCGCTACGCCATCGACGACATCTTCGACACGGATGAGCGCGTCGTGGTCCGCGCGACTGCGAGCGGAACCGCCGTCGATGCGGTGCACGGCGCGGGCACCGGGGGAAAGCCGTACCAGATGACGACGGTGCACATTTACCGCACCGAAGGCGCTTTGCTGGCCGAGCACTGGGGCGTCCGCGACGAACTCGGCGCCCGGATCCAACTTGGCGCGCTTCCCGCTCCCGACCCGGCCGCCTTCGCTCCGCAAAGTGCCTGAGCGAGTCACCAGGATCAGGCTGGCGCCTTCGCGGACAGTCCGCGCACCACCTGATAGCGCCGAAACCCGCTGCCGCGAACTCCCGGAAACTCCAGCACCTTCCGCCATTCGTCAGACGCTCCGACCGTCCCCTGTCCGGACCGCGCCAATGCGTCGCGATGCGACTGTTCGTCAGTCCACTCCGCATAGTTGAGGACCCTGGTCCCGTCGGTGCTGACATGGAAATGCCCGGATATCCCGCCCGGTGCGGGCTTGTCCTCGCTGGCCAACGCTCCGAACACCGTGTCGACCCAACGCTTCTGCCGCTGCGCATCGGCACCGGCGAACTCGACGCTCACCACGACAACGCATCCCGGAACCACCGAGTCGTCCCGATTTCCGCTGCGGTACAACCGGTATTCCACGGGATCGCCTCCAGAAATCCGCCGCACGAACCCGGGGTCGGCTCCTCCCTCCGTCCACTGGGTGTAGACCAGCGACGCCTCGCCATCGGTACTGGCCAACGCGTTGAACGAGATCAACCCGGCAGGCCACGAATCTTTTTCCAGCCGCGCAAGCACATCCGCCGCCTCGACGGTCGTTTCGGCAACCAGCACAGCATCGACGTCCGGGCGCGCGAAGTCGGGCCGCGCGACGT